>NZ_JANZZD010000013.1:0-82354 GCF_026419595.1 Tepidiforma sp.
AGCGTGAGCACGGGTTCGACGGCGGGCGGCGTCCAGCCGGGTTCGGGCGCGGGCCAGGCCGGCCGCCGCCGGCGGAGCGCCTGCACGGCGAGGACGGCCGCGCCGGCGAGCAGGGCGGCGATGAGCAGGAACTTGAGCAGGCGGCCCATCATGCGCCTCCGCGGGCAGTTTCCCGTTCGAGCAGCTGCTCGGTCACGAGCCGCAGCGCCTCGTAGAGGTAGAGCACCTGGTCGCGCGGGTGGAGCTCGACCTTCTTCAGCGTCTCCTTCCGGGCGGTGACGGGGTCCCACGAGCCGGTGAGTTCGATGCTCTCGTGGTCGATGCCCATCTGGAGCTCGTACAGCTCGCCGTCCTCGGCGACGACGATGCAGCCGAGCTCCGGGTCATCGGCGAGGGGGCCGATGTCGACTTCGATGGCGTTCGTGAAGAGCGCGTTGGGGAAGGGCGGGAAGGGGCGGAGCTCGGCGCACGCCTCGCGGAGGAGATCGGCGAGCTGGAAGGCGGCCCGCTCGAGGATGGCATCGGCCTGGGCTTTCCGCCGGAGTGCTTCGCTGGCCATACGGCCGCAGTATACGGCGGCGCGGGCGCCGGGTCTGCGGGCCATTGCGGGCTGCGAAGGGGCGGCCCGGCAGGCTGTCGTCCTTCGAAGCCGCCCGCGGGTGTAGACTGGGGCACCCGGGCAACAAATGTTCACCCACCTGCACACTCACACCGAATATTCGCTGCTCGACGGCATGAGCAAGATCGGCCCGCTCATGGACCGGGTGAAGGCGCTCGGCCAGGAAGCCATCGCCATGACGGACCACGGCGCCCTCTACGGCGCCATCGACTTCTACCGCGAGGCGACGGCGCGGGGCATCAAGCCAATCATCGGCGTCGAGGCGTATGTCGCACCCGGCAGCCGCTTCAGCCGCGAGAAGAGCGAGAGCTCGCCCTACCACCTCGTGCTGCTCGCCCGGAACCTCGCCGGCTACAAGAACCTCATCGCGCTCGTCACGAAGGCAAACCTCGAAGGCTACTACTACAAGCCGCGCATCGACCGGGAGCTGCTGGAGAAGCACTGCGAGGGCCTCATCGCGCTCTCCGGCTGCCCCTCCTCCGAGTTCCACCGCCGGGTGCAGGAGGGCGACCGCGAGGGCGCTATCGCCGTCGCGAAGTACTACCGCGAGCTGCTCGACGGCCACTACTACCTCGAAGTGCAGGACCACGGCGACGAGAAGTTCACCCGGCTGAACCCGGTCATCGCCGATATCGGCCGGGAGCTCGGCATCCCCGTGGTGGCGACGAACGACAGCCACTACACCTACCCGGAGGACGCGGAGGCCCACGACGTCCTCCTCTGCATCGGCACGAACGCGACGGTCGACCAGCGCGACCGCTACCGGTTCGACGGGCAGGGCTACTACGTGAAGAGCGAGGAGGAGATGCTCCGGCTCTTCCCGGAGAACCCCGAGTTCATCACGAACACGATGCTCGTCGCCGATGCCTGCGACCTCGACCTGAAGTTCGACCGGCAGCTGCTGCCCGAGCCGCCGGTGCCGCCCGGCCGCACCAGCGACGACTACCTCGCCGAGATCTGCTTCCGCGGCCTGCGCGAGCGGTTCGACGTCGTAACGCCGGAGCTGGAGGAGCGGCTCCGCTACGAACTCGACGTCCTCCGGCAGACGGGCTTCACGGACTACATGTTCGTGGTGAAGGAGATCGCCGATTTCGCCCGGAAGTCCGGCATCCGGATGGGCGTCCGCGGCTCGGCCGCCGCCTCGCTCGTCCTCTACGTCCTGAAGGTGACGGACATCGACCCGGTGGCGAACCGGCTCGTCTTCGAGCGCTTCCTCAACATCGAGCGGCGCGAGATGCCGGACGTGGACTTCGACTTCGCCGACGACCGGCGCGACGAGATGATCCGGTTCGCCTACGAGCGGTACGGGCGGGACCGCGTCGCCCAGATCATCACCTTCGGGACGCTCGGCGCGAAGGCCGCCATCCGCGATGTCGGCCGGGCGCTCGGCCTGAGCTACGCCGAGACGGACCGGGTGGCGCGGCTCGTGCCGGAAGTCCTCCACATCACGCTGCCGGACGCGCTCGAACAGTCGGCCGAGCTGCGCGAGGCGTACGAGAGCGACCCGAAAGTGCGCCGCCTCGTCGATACCGCGAAGCGGCTGGAGGGTGTGGCCCGCCATGCGAGCACCCACGCGGCCGGCGTCGTCATCTCGCGCGACCCGCTCATCGAGCACGTGCCGCTCCAGCGCCCCAGCCGCGGCGACGAGGACAGCATCCCGATGACGCAGTTCGCCATGGAGCAGGTGGCGAAGATCGGGCTGCTGAAGATGGACTTCCTCGGCCTGTCGAACCTCACCATCCTCCAGCGCGCGACGGACCTCATCCGGGAGACGACGGGGGAGGAGATCGACCTCGTCCGGCTGCCGGACGGCGACCCGAAGACGATGGAGATGCTCGGCAAGGGCGAGACGTTCGGCGTGTTCCAGCTGGAATCGGCGGGGATGCGCCGCTACATCCAGGAGCTCCAGCCGACGAACATCGCCGACCTCTGCGCGATGGTCGCGCTCTACCGCCCGGGGCCGATGCAGCACATCCCGCGCTACATCGACGGCAAGCACGGCCGCGTGCCGATCACCTACCCCCACCCGGACCTCGCCGACATCCTCGACGAGACGTACGGCGTCATCGTCTACCAGGACCAGGTGCTCCTCATCGCGCGGAAGTTCGCGGGCTACACGCTCGGCCAGGCCGACATCATGCGGAAGGCGATGGGGAAGAAGAAGGCCGAGATCATGGCCGAGGAGCGGGGTCGCTTCATCGCCGGCGCCGTCGCGAAGGGGTACTCGGAGGAGGACGCGCGCGCCGTCTTCGACCTCATCGAGCCGTTCGCAGGCTACGCCTTCAACAAGGCACACAGCTGGTGCTACGGCCACATCGCCTACCAGACGGCCTACCTGAAGGCGAACTACCCGGTCCAGTACATGACGGCCCTGCTGCAGCTGGCGAAGAATGCGCCCGACACGCACGCCCGCATCGCCGCGGCCGTGGCGGAGTGTTCGAAGCTCGGCATCGAGGTGCTCCCGCCGGATGTGAATGCCAGCCAGGACAACTTCAGCGTCGAGCGCCGCCCGGACGGCTCGATGGCGATCCGCTTCGGCCTCGGCGTCATCAAGAACGTCGGCTCGGCGGCCGTCGAAGGCATCATCGCCGAGCGGGAGCGGGGCGGCCCCTACCGCGACATCGAAGATTTCTGCCGCCGGGCGGACCTGACCTCGGCGAACTCCCGCGCGCTGGAGCACCTGGCGAAGGCCGGGGCGTTCGACATGCTCGGCGGGCCGCCGGGCCCGTACAACCGCGCCACGCTCGCCTTCAACGCCGAGCGGCTGATGGGCCTCGCAAAGCGGGAGCGCGAGCTGCGCGAATCCGGCCAGGCGACGATGTTCGACCTCTTCGGCAGCCAGGTGGAGACGCCGCTGCCCTCGCTCGACCTCGAGGCGGTGCCCCAGAAGCGGGAGGACCTCCTCGCCTGGGAGAAGGAGCTGCTCGGCGTCTACGTCTCGGACCACCCGTTCAAGTCGGTGGCCGCGGAGGTCGGGCGGTTCGCCACGCACAGCATCGCGGACCTCGGCCCGGAGCTGGCCGGCCACCCGGTCACCGTCGCCGGCATGCTCACCCGGGTGCAGGCGCGGAGCACGCGCGATGGGCGGAAGTTCTACCTCGCCGAGCTCGAAGACCTCTCCGGTTCGGCCGAGCTGATGGTCTGGAGCGACACCATCGAGCTGACGGGCGAAGAGGCGTGGGCGGAGGGCCGCGTGCTCGTCTGCCAGGTGGAGGTGCGCGACCGGGGCGACCGCGGCGTCGGCTATTCGGTCCGGAAGGCCGCGCCCTACGATGCGGCGAGCGGCACCGCGGCCGGGTTCGCCGCCGCCCAGTGGCAGGTCGAAGCGCCGAAGAAGCGGCCCGCCCCGGCACCCGCGATCGATGACGACCTGCGGCGTTCGGCAGCCGGCGCGCCGCCCGCGGCGAACGGCCGCCCGCCGGCCGCGACCGGGGCGAACGGGAACGGCGGCTACCGGGCGGCCGGCCCCGCGGCGGAGGCGAGCCGCCCCGGCGTCACCCCGCCGGTCGAGGGCGAAGCCGCGCGCCTCGCCATCACGCTCATCGAGACGGACGACGTCGACGCGGACGAGGCGCTCCTGAAAGCGGTGGTGGAGCTGCTGGGCAAGCACCCGGGCAACGACGAGGTGCGGGTGGTGATCCGGGACACGGCGGGCGAAGAGACGGAGTTCGATTTCCCGCGGGCGCGCGCCTCGGAGGAGCTGGCGCGGTCGCTCCGGAGCCTGCTGGGGAACCGGGGCAGCGTGCGGCTGGCCGGCGGCGCGAAGGTCGCCGGCGCGGCGTAGGGCGCTACCAGAGCAAGGGCGGCTCGCGCCGGATCCAGTTCGGCTGGAAGCCGACGACCCGCGCATTCGCCGGCACGTAGAAGCAGATCTGCCCCTCGACGAAGCGCCCCGGCAGCAGGTCGAAGCCCCCGTACTTGTCGTTCACTTCTTCGAACGGCCGGCGCAGCTCCCAGCAGGACGTCGACCAGGCGGTCCCGTCGGCGAGGACGAGCGCAGAGCAGGTGTCGCCGCAGAAAATCTTCTCGGTATTCGACCCGATGTTCGTCGCGCGGGCGTAGATGACCACCACGCGCTTGCCCTCCGGCACCCAGCGGACGCCGACGTACGGGTCGATGATGCTGATGACCTCCCAGCGGATGACGGAGTCGTAGGTGCGCACGTCGATGCTCCGGCCGATGGGCACCTCGACGTTCCGGGGCGCCGCGGTGGGGCTGGGCGTCGGCGACGGCGTCCGGGTCGGCGTAGCGGTGGGCGTCGGGCTCGGCCGTGAGGACGGTGTCGGGGTCGGGGTTGGCGACGCGGTGGCCGTCGGCGTGGGGGACGGCGTCGGCGAGGGCGAGGCGGCCGTCGTCGAGGTCGCCGTTGGCGAGGCTGTTGGGGTCGGCTCTGGTTCCGGCGTCGCTGTCGGCGGCGGCGGCGGTTGGGGGGCGCTCCCGGCGGCCTGCGGAGGCGCGGGTGTGGGGACGGGCGTCGAGGTCGCGGCCGGCGGCGCCGTCGGCTGGCGGACGAGGTCGCGGCGAGCGTAGCGCGGGGCCGTGTCGGCTTCGCCCGGGTCAGTCTCGAGGTCAGAACAGGCGGCACCGAGCGCGGCGAACCCCGCGATGACGAGTGCGAGGAGGGGAACCCGGGCCGCGGACTTCATGCGCGGCATTCTGGATCGTGGCAACGGCCGGCCGCCAGTGGTGATTGGCGGCGCGGCATCAGCGGTCGAGCAGATGCGCGTCGAAGAAGTCGGCGACCATCCGGGTGATCTCCGCCCGCGGCGGGTCCGGCGCGCCGCCCTGCGGGACGAAGCCGTGGCCGGCGTTCGCGACGCGGACGAATGTGACGGGCACGCCGGCGGCCTGGAGGGCTGCGGCCAGCGCCTCGCCCTGGCTGATCGGCACGAGCGCATCCTGCTCGCCGTGGACGATGAGGAAGGGCGGGTCATCCGGGGAAACCTGGGCGACCGGGCTGGCGGCTTTCACCTGGGGCGCGCTGCGGTCGTTCGCGCCGAAGACCGTCGCGAGGATGCCGTCGGAGGTGCCGGGCGTATCGGCCGCGAAATCGGTCGGCCCGAAGAGGTCGACCACGGCGGCGACGCTGGCATCGCCCGGCACGCCGGCCGGTTCGTAGCCGCGGCCGTGGGTGGTGCCGAGGAGGGACGCAAGGTGGCCGCCGGCGCTGCCGCCGTAGACGCCGATGCGGCCCGGGTCGATTCCCAGCTCGGCAGCCCGCCCCTTGAGGTAGAGGATGGCGCAGGTCACGTCTTCGATTTGCGCCGGGAAGCGGTGTTCGGGCGCCAGGCGGTAGTCGATGGACGCGATGGTGTAGCCGCGGCGGAGGAGTTCGGGCCACATCTCGGTGCCGGTACCGGCCGTCCTCGAGCCGGTCGTCCAGCCGCCGCCGTGGATGAACACGATGAGTGCGCCGTTCTTCTGCTCCGGGTGGTAGATGTCGAGCTTCTGCTCCTCGCCGCCGGCCGTGCAGTAGGTGATGTTGCGCTCGGCGGTGCCGGGGAGGTCGGCGGGAGCGGCCGGCCCGAGCCCGTCGCCGCGCCCGGGGCGGGCGGCGCTGGGCGAGGGAGTCTCGGCCTGCGTGGGAGGCCGCCCGGTAGCCGCGGCCGTTAGGGGCGTTCCCGTCGCAGTTGGCGAGGGGGCGGGAAGGGCTGGGCCGGTCCCCTGCGCGCAGGCAGCGGCAAGTGCGAGAAAGGATGCGCAGGCGAGAACGAGTGCGGATCGAAGCATCGCAAGGTCTCCTTTGGACCGGGATGTGATGGCGGGACGGGAGCTGACAGGGCCTCGCCGGCAGTTCAACCGGCGAGGTCGGCGATGTCGCCGGAGGTCACGACGGCGAAGTGCTCGGCGGCGTAGGCCACGAGCCGCTCATAGGCGTCCCAGATGCGTGCCTGCTCCTGCGCGCTCCGGGGCGAAGAAGGGTCCGGCGCGGCGAGGTTCCAGGGCGGCGGGAGAGGGTCGCCCCGCTGCCCCTTCGTGATGGTGAAGTAGATGCTGCTCCAGGCCTCCGCGCCGCGCCGGTAGACGTTGTTCTCGTGGATGTGGCTGATGATGAACGGTGGGCGCGGGCGGTGCGCCTGCTGCCAAGCGGTGAACTGGATGTCGAGCAGATGGAGCGGGTCGTACTCCCCGCCGGCGTCGCGGGCGACGAGGTTCCACCAGAAGTTGTCGCTGCCGTCGATGGGCGTCACCCGCGTGACCGAGAAATCGACTGGCCGGGCGAGCAGCCCGTCGACCTCCTCGAAGGGGTCGTCGATGGCGGTGCCGGCTTCGTGTTCGATGACGGTGACGCGGGCGCCGAGCTGGCGGTAGACCGTGCGCGCGGCGGCGGCGAGGCCGCGCATCCCGGTGGCCGGGCTGGCCGTGACCGGCGCCGTGCCGAAGACCTCGGCGACGTAGCGGTAGCCCCCCGGCCGGCTCCGGTCGAGGCCGCCGGTTTCGAGGTCGAGCGCAAAGGTTTCGTACTCGAGGATGGCGGCTTCGAGGGCGGCGCCGGTGAGCCCGCGGAGGGGCGCTTCGAAGCCGGAGGAGAGCGGGTGGGGCGGGCGGACGTGGTAGCTGATGCCCTGGCGGCTGGCGATGAGCCGCTCGATGGTCGCGGGGTGACGCTCGGCGAGGACGCGTGTCACCTCCGGCGTGAAGTAGAAGTCGCCCTTCACGCCGTGGGCTTCGAAGATGCTGCAGAGGCGGTCGAGCGTCGCCGCGCTCTCGTCGTGGTTCACCCAGTCGTGGACGTTGACGGCGAAGGTGATGCGGGCGGCGGGCTCCGGCGGCGGCGCTGCCCCTGCGGCAGGGGATGGGGAGGGGAATGGGGTAACGGTGGCGGGCTGCGGCCCGCGGGACGGGGTGGCCGGCGTGCAGCCGGCAGCCGCGAGGGCGAGCGCGCCAGCGGCGCCGAAGAGGAAGGTTCGCCTGCGCATGGGGGTCTCCTGTGAAGCTCGAGCGGGCGCTACTTCGGCGCGGTGCCGGGGTTCGCCCGCTCCCAGGCGATGAAGGCGTCGGCCATCGCGGAGAAGGTGGCCCAGGTCACATCGCCCGCGGCGACGAGCGGGCCGACGCTCTCCGCGAGGAACCGGTCGATGACGGCGAACGGCGCGGCGGCGCTGCCGCGGAACTCGCCGGGGTGGATGGTGAAGTGATAGACGTTGACGCGGTCGGCGCGGCTCGCGGCGAGCGAGGCGCGGAGCCGCTCGCCGAGGTAGGCGAAGTAGGCCTCGTCGCCGCCGAACTGGCCGCCCCGGCGGGCGCTGGCGAAGTCCTCCCGGTCGTAGGCGCCCTCGGGCAGGAAGATGACCGGCCCGGCCGGGTCGTGGCGGCTGAAGGCGGAGAACCCGGTGCCGTCGGTGCCGCCGGCGGGCCGCCAGGGGTTCACGCCCGTGAGTTCGAGCGGCGTCGACTGGCTCGCCGGGTTCTTCCAGTCGGAGTTGACCTCGAGCCCGGCGGCCGCCGCCGCTTCGTACACCCGCGGGTAGAGGTTGCCGCCGCTCCAGGAGCGGATGCGGTCGACGCCGCTCGCCCGCCGGAGCAGGTCGAGCTCCTCCTCCAGCACGGCGGTCCAGCGGCCGACGGGGAGCGACGCGGACGATGGGCCGAGGTGCGCGTCTTCGTGGAAGTGGAGGGCGATTTCGTGGCCGGCCGCGGCGAGCTCGCGCAGGATGCTGCTGCCGCGGGCGATGACGGCGGAGGTGAAGGGAGACTGCGCCTGCACCGTCATGCGGCCGCTGTGCTGTTCGACGATCGCGGCGACAGCCCGGATGTCCTCGGACTGGCGTTCGAAGAAGGTGCGGTCGGCGTAGTCGAGCTGGCGGCCTTCGACAGCGCCCGAACGGAACCCTTGCGCGGTGGTGCCGAACGGTTCGATGTGCAGGCCGATGGTGAAGCGGAGCACGGGCTTCGCGGCCGGGGAGGGCGCCGGGTCCGGACGCGCGCCGCTGGAGGGCGTCTCCGGCGTGCAGCCGGCGATCGCCAGCGCGGCCGCGCCGCCGCCGAGCGCGAGCAGCCGCCGGCGGGTGAGGGTGCGGGCGTTCGAAACCGGTTCGGGAGTCATCGGCTGCCTCCGTTACCGTCCGAATGGCGGCCGCGGAGGCCGAAGTGACGGGCGGGCCGCCCGCCGACGTGTGAGAAAGTCGTTAGAAGCTCACCGCGGGAGGAGGCCGGCCTTCCGCGCGTCGTCGAGGAACCGTTCGATGCCGACGTCCGTGAGCGGGTGCTTCAGCATCTGGGGCAGGAGCGACGGCGGGATGGTCGCGATGTGGGCGCCGGCGAGCGCGGCCTGCGTGACGTGGAGCGGGTGGCGGAGGCTCGCCGCGAGGACGCGCGCCTCCAGGCCGTGCGTTTCGACGATCTCGACGCACTGGCGGATGAGGTCCATGCCGTCGTGGCCGACGTCGTCGAGCCGGCCGACGAAGGGGCTGAGGTAGGCGGCGCCGGCGAGGGCGGCGAGGAGCGCCTGGTTGGCGGAGAAGATGAGGGTGACGTTGACGCGGATGCCTTCTTTGGTGCAGCGGTGGATGGCTTCGAGGCCTTCGGCATCGATGGGGATTTTGACGACGACGTTGGGGTGCCAGCTGGCGAGTTCGCGCGCCTCGGCGACGAGCTCGTCGGCGGTGCGGGAGATGCACTCGGCGGAGATGGGGCCGTCGATGACGGCTGCGATCTCCTGGATGCGCTGCTTGTAGGAGACGCCGCCCTCTTTGGCGAGGAGGCTGGGGTTGGTGGTGACGCCGCTGATGACGCCGTAGCGGGCGGCGGCGCGAACCTCGTCGATGGAGGCGGTATCGAGGAAGAGCTGCATGGGAAGGTCCCCGGGGCTGGCGTTGCGGCTCCATGGTACGGGAGGGGCAAGCTATGCGGGGGCGGGTGAAGGCCAGCGGCCCCCGCCTGGGGAGGACAGGGGCCGCTGGGGGGTGCCAGGTTTCCGCCTGAGGGGAACGCAGCAGGAGGAGGGCGTCGACCTGGTGCCTGCGGGCGGTCCCAGGGGCCCTGGAACCCTGAGCCGCGCCACACCGTGGATATTAGGGAGCCCTAACGAAATGTGCAAGGCCTACGCGCGAAATTATCGGTGGTGGCGCGAATGGGAGTTGGGAGTTGGGAGGCAGGAGGAAGAGGGCGGTCCTTCCGAACCGCGACCGGGAGGGAGCGGCGCGGTGGTGTGGCCCAGCTCGCCCGCGGAGGGACCGATGGCGGGGGTCAGCGGACGGTTTTTGCGGAAACGGGATGGACCCCTTGCGCGGGAGGGGTGGCGGTGCGGTAGTGTAGCCGACAGGAAAAATTCGACCCGAGTGGAGGTGTGCGATGTCCTTGCGCGAACGGCGCTCCATCTGGATTGCGGGTGCTGCGGTGGCCCTGGCGGTGCTCGCCGGCGGCTTTTTGGCCGGCCGGGCCGTCTTCGATGACGGGCCGGTGACGGGCGCACCACCCGAGCCACCCTCCTCACCCGCTGAGGTGACGCCCCTGCCAACGCCGTCGCCTAGCGACGAAATCGACACGAGCCGGCCTGGCTGGGCGCTCTCCTACCTCGAAGCGGACAAATTGCTCCCCCGCTACGACCAGGTGATCAACGGCATCACCGTCGGGCCCACGGCCCCGGGTGCGGAATCGGGCTTGTGCCGACCGGGCGAGGCCCGCTGGGTGCTGCTCGAAGAGGCGCAGCAGCTGGATCCCGCCCTGGCTCGGGTGCCGACGCGGCTTCCTGCCGGGGCGATCCTCGACCGGGTGATGGGCATCGCCTGCGGCGAGCACCTGATCGAGATAGATTTCACGTTCGCTATCCCGTCCGCCCCGGATGCAGCGCGGCAGATGGCCCAGGGCCGCAGTTGGTTCGATGTCGAGCACGGCGGACAACTCAGGGTGATCAAAGGACGCGCAACCAGCCCGGTCGCATCGTCCAGCATCGCTGCCGAGCGCTGGGAGGCCGGGACAGTCGCGGGGTTGCCTGCGGCCATCGGGCGGGCGGTCCTCCGCGACGAGCTGGGCGAGAGCATGGTTGTCGTTTGGGACGCCTCGCGGAACCTGCTCATATGGGTCAACGGCACCAACCGCAAGCTTCCCGAGCTGCTCGCCCTCGCCGAGGAGGCGGTGCAATGACGCGTATTTTCGTGACTCCTGCCCTCCTCCTGCTCTTCGTCGCCGGCATGGCAATCGGTGCGCTGACCGCGCCCGGCGCGGGCGCCGCGCAATACACGTACTTCCTCTACGTCAATCCCGGGGCCTCCACCAACCTGCTCACCTGCGGCTGGCACGACGTTTGCGAGCATCCCTACAACTGGGGAAACGCCCTGGACTGGGGGAACGACCCATACACGAACCGATACGTGTACTGGCGGTCGTGGGGCGTCGCCGATAGCGGGTCGGGGACGATGGCCTACGCCTCCCCTTACGACGCGAGTAGCCAGCGATGCTATGGCGCCGGCGCCCATGTTTTCGACCTTGCCTGGCAGTGGAAGGGCTCGGTTGCCTGGCTGCACACGCTGCTTTCGCCGAGCGCGCCGACCATCTCCATCGATGGGAGCTGGGCGGGCGCCTTTACGAGCGGCGGGCCGATGGGAACGACGGTCGCCAGTGAAAAGTCCATAGACTGCCGCTGGACTGCCCCCCACCTCCACCAGTACAGCACGGCGGCTGGCTGGTTCGCCAACACCGAGGTGTATCCACCGGCCCCGAGCGGTGGAACTGGCTACAACCTCTCGGCCTTCGGCAACTGGCAGAACCGCACCACCTGGACCAATTAGGTTCCACCAGTCCGACCTCCTTGGGAGGGGCATTTCGACCGCGCGGGCGCCGCCTCCCCACTGGCGGCCGGGAGAACGGCCGAGCCAGCGGCCTCCCAACTCCCGACTCCAAACTTCCGCGGGCGCTACTGCATCACGAGCTGGCCCGGCTCGCTCATGGAGATCCAGTAGACGCGGAAGGTGAAGAGCCCGCCGAAGTCGTTCAGGTAGCGCGGTTGGCCGGGCAGGTGGCTCAGCCACCGCCCGGTGGCGTTGTCGTATTCGAGGACCTGGTCGTACTTGCCAGCGATGCTAGCGAGGGCATCGGCCACGGCCCGCGCCGGCCCGGTGTAGGTGAAGTTGTTCCAGCCGGCGGCGAGCTCGATCGTTCGCCCGGGGGGCGGGTTGGGATTGAGCGAGGCGACGTTCGCGGCCGGGGCATCGACCCAGTAGGCGTCGAATTGCTGGATGACCGGGTAGTCGTTCACGGCGGCGGGCGCGCCGCGGATGAAGCGGAGGTAGGCGCCGAGGGCCCCGTCGGCCTCGCTGAAGGTCCACTTGAGCGGGTCCCAGCGGTAGATGGCGTTCCACGGCAGCGGCAGCGTCGAGGCCGCGCCCGGCAGCGCGCCCGTCGGCTCGAGGTGGGCGAGGTTCGACCAGCCGCTGCCGAGCGTCTGCACGACGACCGTGCCGGGCGGCGGCGAGACGCTGCTGACGAACAGGCCGGCGATGCCGAGGTCCGCGTTCGTCCCGCCCCAGGTCACGGTCGGTTTCGCGGCGAGGCCGCCGACGACCAGCTCGACCGTCGCGCCCGGCCCGCCGCAGCCCGGCTGCTCGGCCGCGCTCCGCACCCGGAGGGCGAAGGTCGAAACGGGCCCCGCCGCGATGGCCGCGGTCGACCCGCAGACGGCGGACCCGATGCGGGCTTCGATGGCGGTGCCGCCGGGCACATCGCGCCAGTCGCGCTGGGGGACGCCGGTGATGAGCATCGGGATGCGGGCCACGGCGCCGCCGACGTCGATGATGCCGCTGCCGGCCCAGTTCTGGCCGTGGGGCGCGGGCGGCGCCGGGGTGGCGGCCGCGCGCGCGGCGGCGATGTAGTCGTCGGCGTTCAACCGCGAGTTGCGCGAGATGAGGAGGGCGAACATCCCGCTCACGAGCGGGGTCGCGAAGCTGGTGCCGCCCTGGAAGCCGCCGTTCGGCTCGCCGATCTCGGCGTACGGGTTCGAAAGGCCGATGTCCGTCCGCGTGGTCGAGAGCAGCCGGTTGCCGGGGGCCGCGAAATCGACCGCCGGGCCGTAGTTGCTGTAGCTGGCCCAGCTCATGCCGTCGAGGTTGTTCGCCGCGCCGACGGCGATGAGGTTCGGGTACTGCGTGTAGGCGGCCGGGTAGGCGACGCCCGCCGGCTGGCCCGCGCTGTGGTTGCCCGCCGCCGCCACGACGATGACGCCGTTGTCCTGCGCGAGCTGGAGCGCCGCCCGGAGCGCGGGGATGTCGGCCTGCGTGTGGGGCGGGTCGCTCGCGATGCTGATGTTGATGACGCGCGCGCCCTGCCGGACGGCGTAGACGATCGCGTCGGCGATGCGCGTCATGAACCCTTCGCCGCGGCAGTCGAGCGCCTTGATCGGGAGCAGGCGCACCTTCCACGCGACGCCGCTGACGCCGATGCCGTTATCGCCCGCGGCGCCGATGATGCCGGCGACGAGCGTGCCGTGGCTGTTCGGCATGTCGTCGAGGATGGCGCCGGTCGGCGTCGAGCTCGTGTAGCCGCACATCGCCTGGTTCACCTGCGTCAGGTTGATGAAGCGGCAGCCGTAACGGTCGTTGATGCAGCCGTTGTTGTCGCGGTCGATGCCGTCGCCGCGGTTGTCGACCGGGTTCTCCCAGAGCTGGCCGGCGAAGTCGGGATGGCGCACATCGAGGCCGGAATCGATGACCGCGACGATGACATCGCGGGAGCCGGTGTGGAGGTCCCACGCGGCGGGCGCGCCGATGGCCGCGAGGTACTGGGCCTGGTTCGGGCCGCTCCCCGAGCCGAGGTAGTACGGGTCGTTGGGGATGGCGGCGGCGCGGACGGGCGCATCCGGCACGGCGCTCAGGACGTTCGGCGCCTTCGCTACCTCGGCGGCGAACTCGGCCGGGTCGCGGCCCGGCGGCACGGGGAGGGAGAAGTAGCCCTGCTCGGCGAGCGTGGGCGGCGCCTCCCAGGCGCGGAGCGGCTGCGCGCGGAGGGCGGTATCGAACTGGACGGCGATGTAGGCGGCGGGCGCTTCGGGCTCGTCATCGGCGGCAGCCGGGGCAGCGCTCCCTGCGGCGGCGGCCGCGCTCATCCCCGCGGCGGCCAGGATGATCGCGAACCAGCGTCTCCGCACGGGGCCTCCTTCCGCCCTCAGGCCGTCAGTTGCCGATGACTCCGATGGCCGGGGTCGGGATCGGCGTCGGCTCCACGGCGGGGGCTTCGCCGAGGAGCTTCCGGTCCACCAGCACGGCGAGCTCCCGCGCCTGGTCGGTCGACATGTACGGCTTCGCGCCGAACGTCTGGACGGCGACCACGGCGTTGCCGCGCCGGAAGATGACCCGATGATAGACGGAGGGGATATCGGTCGTCCCGATGGTGGGGCCGTCGAAGCGGAAGGCGGCAGACTGGTTGGCGAGCGGCCGCGCCTGCGCCGGCTGGCTGCCGGTGCGCGCCTTCATCCGGTCCTCCAGGTAGTCGTAGGCGAGCTTCGCGCCGGCCGGCGATTCGAACAGGTAGACCTCGACGGCGGCGTAGTAGCCGCCCTGGGCGACCTGCGCGGCCCGGCCGATGGGGTCGAAGTAGACCTGGTAGCCGTCGATGATGCGCCACTGCTTCGAGAGCTCTTCGCCGCGCGCGTTCGTATCGAACCAGTAGCTCGCGGCGAAGGTGGAGATGTTCATCGTGAACGTATCGGAGGTGTTCACCTCCATCTCGGGCGGCATCTCCTCGAGGAGCGGGGTGTACTTGCTGGCGGGCAGGCTCACGGTCGGCTCGGGGCCGCCGGCGAGGCCGCTCGTGCTGGCGGGCGTGGGCTCCTTCACGTTTCCTGAAACGTTCGAACCGCCGCCGGAGTTCCCGTCGCCGCCGCTGGTGAGCAGGAGCGTGCCGACGGCGCCGCCGGCGATCAGCACGAGGCCGGCGAGCAGGACGAGCACCGGCGTCGCGGGCCGCTTCCGGCGCGCCATCAGTTGCCCGCCGAGGGGTTGTAGTTGCTGGTCGGCGTCGGCTCCGGCGCGTCGAGCTGGCCGAGCGCCTTCTTGTCGCTGATGAGCGCCAGTTCGCGCGCCGCGTCCACCTTCATGAACGGCTCGGCGCCCTTCGTGAGGACGACGCAGACGAGGTTGCCGCGCTGGAAGAGCACCTGGTGGTAGACGGCGTTGACGCTCGATTTGCCGATGGTGCCGAGCGTCATCACGTAGGCCGCGCTCTGGTTGCCGACCCGCGTCATCGTCACGGGCGCCATGCCGGGCTGGGCCGCGGCGAACCGGTTGAAGTAGTCGTACGCCTGCTTCGCGCCCGCTTCCTGTGCGAAGAGGTGGCATTCGGTGCGGATGTAGTAGGCGCCGTTGAGGACGGCGGTGTCGCGCCCTTCGGGCGAGTAGCCGGTCTGGTAGCCGCCTTCGTAGCCCCACTGGCTGAGCAGCTTTTCGCCCTCCGCCTGCGAGGGGAAGACCTTCGTCTGGGCGTAGCCGGCAGCATCGACCACGACCGTCGCGGGGATGTCGGTGATCCAGTTCGTGCCGAGGTCTTCGACGCGGATGACGTACTTGCTTGCGGGCGGCGAGAGGTCCGGGCTGACGCCCGGGTTGGTGACTTCGACGGTGGCAGTGCTGCCCCCGGCCGGGGCGGGCGTATCGCCGGCGCCGTCGCCGCAGGCGGCCGCGAAGGGCAGGAGGGTTGCGATGGCACAGGCGGCCAGCGCCATGGCGCGAGACATACCGAACCTTCCCCGGGGGCGTTGCTTTCGCGAGTGTACGGGCGGCCCCCGGTTAGCGGAAGAAAAGGCGAAAGGTTTGGGAAGGAGGTTGGAGGTTGGAGGTTGGAGGTTGACCTCTCTCCCTGCTCCCTTCTCCCTCCTCCCTTCTCCCTCCTCCCTCCCTCCCCCGGTGCCACCCGCCGCTTGGAGCTGCGGCCCGGGCCCGGCCACGCTCGGCAGCATCACGCCACGGAACGGAGGTTCGCCCCGCGATGCCCTACCAGCAGCTGCCCCTGCCCGACCCGCCGCTCCCGGCGCTCCTGCGCCAGCTCGATTTCGACCGGATGGCGCGCTACCGGGAGTGCCTCGACTTCTACCAGGGCCGCCACTGGCCCGGCCGGCCGCGCCGCGGCGAACGGCGGCTCACCTTCAACTACGCGCGCGCCATCGTGGACAAGGTGACCGGCTACCTGCTGGCCGGCGCGTCCGTGCAGGTCGCGGGCGACGAGACGCCGGCCGGGCTCGAACGCGCCCGCCTCGCCGAGCGCGCCCTCCGGCGGGTCGAAGCCGCGAACGGCGTGAGCCAGCTCGATTTCGAAACTGAGCTCGACTGCGCCGTCCTCGGCGATGGCGCCTACCGGGTGGCGTGGGACGCGGCCGCGGGCGAGGTGCGCATCACCGCGCCGGACGTGCAGGGCATCTTCGCCTGGCGCGACCCGGCCGACCCGAACCGGCTCACCGCCGTCGCGCACCGCTACCGCGCCGGCGAAGAGGAGCTGATCGAGTACTGGACGCCGGGCGGGTTCGAGCTGTGGCGCGGCTCGACGCTCGAGGAGCGGCTGCCGAACCCCTACGGCTTCATCCCTTACGTGGTCTTCCCGAACGTGCGCGAGCCGAAGCAGGCGTGGGGGTCGAGCGATATCCCGCCGCTCGTGGAGGCGAACCGGGAGCTGAACCGGGCCTTCAGCCAGCTGAGCCAGGTGCTCGAACTCTCGGGCAACCCGATCGCCGTGCTCGAAGGGGTGACCGGCTCGGAGGACATCACCGTCGAGCCCGGCGCCATCTGGGAGGTGCCGGAGGATGCCCGCGCCTACCTGCTCGACCTCCTGCAGGGCGGCGGCGTCGCGCTCCACACGGCCTACATCGACCTGCTCTACCGGGTGCTGCACGACCTCGGCGAATCGCCGCGGACGGCCTTCGGGCACAACCCGCAGGGGCTGAGCGGGGTGGCGCTGAACACCGAGCTGGACCCCATCGCCCGCAAGGTGGAGCGGAAGCGGCGCATCCGGACGGCGGTGTACGAGCGGCGGGCGTGGATGGTGCTGCAGCTGCTCGCCCGGTTCGAAGGGCTGGAAGCGGAGGGGCTGCGGCCGGTGATGCAGTGGGGCCCGGTGCTGCCGGCGGACCGCTCGCGGCAGGTGCAGGATGCGCGGCTGCTCGTGGCGAGCGGCATCATCTCGCGCCGGACGGCCGCTGCCAGCCTGGGCATCGACGACCCGGAGGCGGAGGCGGCGCGGGTGCGGGAGGAGGCGGGGTAGGGGAGGGGAAGGGAGGAGGGAGGAGGGAGGAGGGAGAAGGGAGAAGGGAGAAGGGGAGAGAGGGAGAGAAGGAGAGAGGGAGAGAGGGAGAGAGGGAGGAAGGGAAAAAGGTCTCCTTATCAGCCTCCTAACTCCCAACTCCGTAGTCGCGGGGCTCCGTCCCCGCGGAGGGCCGGGAGGCCCGGCGGGAGGTGGGCCTCCACACCGTCCACCGCCTCCGCCCCGGGTTGGAGGTTGGTCCCCCTCCCCTTCCGGCCCCGCCCCCGGGTTGGAGGTTGAAGGTTGGAGGTTGGAGGTTGGGAGGAGTGGTCGTAGTCGCGGGGCTCCGTCCCCGCGGAGGGCCGGGAGGCCCACCCGTGCCTCGGAGGTCGGCGCGGCCCGCCTCTCGGGCGCCCTGCCCCGGGGGTTGGAGGTTGAAGGTTGGAGGTTGGGCGTTCCCCGCCTCCCGCCTCCCGGTTCCCGGTTCCCGCCTCCCGGTTCCCGCCTCCCGTTTCCCGGTTCCCGCCTCCCGGCTCCCGTTTCCCGCGGCATCCGTTGGGCGCATGGCGCCCCGCGGGGACGGAGCCCCGCGACGAGGGACCCCGCCCCTCGGGCGCCCCGCCCCCGGGTTGGAGGTTGAAGGTGGGAGGTTGGGCGTTCCCCGCCTCCCGGTTCCCGCCTCCCGGTTCCCATTTCCCGGGGCATCCGTTGGGCGCATGGCGCCCCGCGGGGACGGAGCCCCGCGACTACGGACCCCCGCTCCGCCACCCCGGTCGTCCTCCCCGTCTCCCTCCTCCCTTCTCCCTTCTCCCTTCTCCCTTCTCCCTCTCTCCCCTCCCCGCCCTACCCCTCGAGGCTTTCGAGCAGGCGGACGAGCCGGCCGATGAAGAGCGGCTTCGCGAGGAAGGCGTCTTCGGGGCCGGCGAAGGGGCGCGGGTAGGCGCTCATCAACACGATGCGGGGACGCGGCTGCCGCTGCGCGAGCGCGGCCGCTACCTCCGTCCCGGGCTGGTCGGCGAGGGCGACTTCGAGGAGCACGACGTCGGGCGGGTCGTCGTCGACGAGGGCGAGGGCGCGGCGAGCGTCGGGCGCGGTGATGGCCCGCCAGCCTTCGCCTTCGAGCACGAGGCGCAGCACGCGGCGCACCGCAGCGTCGCCATCGACGATGAGGATGGTGCCGCGGCGGCCGGGCGGCTCCTCAGGTGCCGCGGGTGGCCCCGGTCGGGGGCTGCTCATGGCACCAGTTTCGGCCGGGGGCCATTCCAGCGGCACCGCGCCCCGCGCCGCCGGGCTTGCAGTTGCATATCAATTCGGAGCCTTCGCCGCGCGTGGCCGGTGAACGCGCCGCCGCCGGCGTGACGTTCGAGTGACGGACAGGTGGCAGCCGCGAGAGAAGTTCGTAGGAATCCGCCCCGGCGGCGTCCGCCCCTCTTCCCGCGCGGTGGCGGCAGGGTGACGATGCGATGACCAGCCGGGAACGCTCCCGGGGAAGGACGGTTACTAGCCATGACGCCCCACCTCATCACCCTCCTCGTCGACAGCGACGATTTTTCCCGGGAGACGATGCGCAGCCGCCTCGAGGGCGCAGGGCTCGAGGTCACGCTCGAGCGGCCGGGCGGCCTCGCCGCGCAGCAGACGGTGGCCGAATCGCACCCCGATGTCGTCATCGTCGCCGTCGAACCGCCCATCCAGCGCGCGCTGCAGGTCATCGAGTTCACCCGGGCGCTCCTCCCCGGGGCGATGCTCATCGCCTACGCCTCCGAATGGTCGCCCCACGTGGAGCGGCGGCTCATGCAGGCCGGCGTCAACGACTTCCTCCACGGCAGGCTTTCGCGCGAGCGGCTGGTCGAAGTCGCCGGGCGGGCGCGGGCGATGGCGATCCGGCGGGCGAAGCTCGCGAACGGCGACGCGCTGCCGCACGGCCGGGTCGTCACCGTCGTCGGGCAGAAGGGCGGCATCGGCAAAACGACGACGAGCACCAACCTCGCCGCCGCCATCGCTGCCCGGGGCGAACGCTCGGTGCTGCTCATCGACCTCGACACGCGCTTCGGCGACGTCGCCATCATGCTCGACGTGAAGCCGGAGTACACCGTCTCCGAAGTCGCGCTCGAACCCTCCTATCTCGACCGCGAGGTGTTCCACCGGGTGCTGCTCGAGCACGAATCGGGCGCGAAGGTGCTGCCGGCGCCGCGCGACTACCGGAGCTGGCTGAACTGCTCGCCGGAGCACATCCAGCGGCTCATCCGCTTCGCCGCCACGGTGTTCGATGTGGTCATCTGCGATACGCCGGGCACCTACAACGACGTGGTCGGCGCGGCGCTCGCGGTGAGCGACCGGGTGGTGGCGATCACGAGTTCGGACCCGGCGAGCCTGAAGAACATGGCGCTCCTGGTCGACCATTTCCGGGCGAAGGGCCGGCCGGACGACGACGTGCTGGTGACGCTCATCCACGGGCACGGCGAACGGGGGCCGGGGCGAGCTGACGTGGAGGACGTCATCGGCCACCCGGTGAACTTCGAAATCCCGTTCGACCGCGAGGTGCGGAAGGCGACGCAGGCCGGGGTGCCGGTGGTGCGCTGGCGCCCGGGGTCGCCGGCGGCGCGGGTGTACGAGGCGCTCGCAGCGGCAGTCGCGGGCTACCCGGCGCCGGCCGCCGGGCCGGATGTGCGGGCGCGGTTCTTCGGCGTCTTCGGGCGGAAGGCGCGCGCGGGCGCGGCGCCGGCCGCCGCCCGGGAGCGGGACAGCGTGGCGGTGTGACCTCCCGAAGACCGCATAGCCACCGCGTAGCTACGCCGCCGCTATCGAGACGAAGCTCCTCTCCAGGCGAAGGACCCCCGGTCGAGCCAGCCGGGGGTTCTCCGCGCGGGGGAGGGAGAAAGGGAGAAAGGGAGAATCCCCCTCCCCCGGGTCTCTTAGCTGCCAACTCCCACCTCCCGCTTTCCGCCTCCCAACTCCGTAGTCGCGGGGCTCCGTCCCCGCGGAGGGCCGGGAGGCCCGGCGAGAGGTGGGCCTCCACCCCGTCCACCTCCCCGCCCCCGGTTGGAGGTTGGAGGTTGGGCGTTCCCGCCTCCCGCGTCCCGGTTCCCGCTTCCCGCGGCATCCGTTGGGCGCATGGCGCCCCGCGGGGACGGAGCCCCGCGACTACGGGCCCCGCCCGGTGCCCCGCCCCGGGTTGGAGGTTGAAGGTTGGAGGTTGGGCGTTCCCGGCTCCCGCTTCCCGGTTCCCGTCTCCCGCTCGCCGTCTCCCGGGGCATCCGTTGGGCGCATGGCGCCCCGCGGGGACGGAGCCCCGCGATTACGGGCCCCGCCCGTCGGCCCGTGCCCCGGGTTGGAGGTTGAAGGTTGGAGGTTGGGCGTTCCCGGCTCCCGCTTCCCGGTTCCCGGTTCCCGCGGCATCCGTTGGGCGCATGGCGCCCCGCGGGGACGGAGCCCCGCGACTACGGGCCCCGCCCGTCGGCCCGTGCCCCCGGTTGGAGGTTGGAGGTTGGGCGTTCCCGCCTCCCGCGTCCCGGTTCCCGGTTCCCGGTTCTCGTCTCCCGGGGCATCTGTTGGGCGCATGGCGCCCCGCGGGGACGGAGCCTCGCGACTACGGGCCCCGCGCGGCGCCCCGCCCCGGGTTGGAGGTTGAAGGTTGGAGGTTGGGCGTTCCCGCCTCCCGCCTCCCGGTTCCCGGCTCCCGCCTCCCGCCTCCCGGTTCCCGTCTCCCGCTTCCCGCCTCCCGGCTCCCGGTTCCCGCTACCAGGCGGGCGGGACGATGGTGACGACGCTGCCGGAGCGGTGATAGATGCGCGGGAGGCGGCCGGAGAGGCAGGCGAGGAGGTCCCACGCGATCGTGCCGGCGAGGCGGGCGACTTCTGTCGCGGTCAGCCGCTCGCTGCCGTCGGCGCCGAGGAGCGTCGCGACGTCGCCCTCCTTCGCCCCGGGGACGTCCGTGACGTCGGCGAGGAACTGGTCCATGCACACGCGGCCGATGACGGGACAGCGGCGGCCGGCGACGAGCACTTCGCCGGCGTTCGAGAGCGACCGCCGCCAGCCGTCGGCGTAGCCGACGGGGATGAGCCCGGCGCGGGTCGGCCGGCTGGCGCGCCAGGTGAGGCCGTAGCTCACGCCTTCGCCCGGCGCGACGTCGGAGACGCGGGCGAGGCGGGCGCGGAGGGCGAGCACCTGCCGGAGCGCCGGGCCCGGGGTGTTCGCCGGCAATTCGCCGTGGAGGGCGAGCCCGATGCGCACGCCGGAGTAGCGGAACGCCTCGCGCCGGAGGGCCGTCGCCGTGTTCGCCGTGTGGCGGTAGGGCACCCACGGGAGCGCCGCGGCCGCCTGTTCGAACCGGCGGTGCTGCTCCTCGCTGAACGAATCGTCGGCTTCGTCGGCGTTCGCCATGTGGGTCGTCAGCCCTTCGACCCGGAGGCCCGGGAGCGTGCGGCAGTACTCGGCGAGCGCGATGCCCTCTTCGAGTTCGACGCCGAAGCGGTGGAGGCCGGTATCGAACTTGATGTGGACGTCGGCGGTCGCGCCCGCTTCGACGGCGGCCGCGGAGAGGGCCTCGGCGAGCTCGCGGGAGTGGCAGGTGAGCGTGAGCCGCGCGCGGACCGCCTGCGTGGCGTCGGCCGGGAAGGCGTGCCCGAGGACGAGGATAGGCCGGGTCACCCCTGCCTGCCGGAGCAGGTAGCCCTCGTGTGGCCACACGACCGCGAAGCGGTCGACGCCGGCCGCTTCGAGGGCGGGGGCGACGACGCTCGCGCCGGCGCCGTAGGCGTTCGCCTTGACGACGGCGATGAGCTCGACGGGGCCGAGGAGCGTCTTGAGCGTGCGGACGTTGGCGGCGAGCGCGTCGAGGTCGATTTCGAGCCAGGCGTTGAGGGCGGCCGTGACGTCGGCGAGGGCGTTGCGGGTGATGGGCGGGTGGGCCACGGGCCTGGACCGGTCCTTTCGCCAGCAGCGCAGGGGCCCTTGGCGGGCGCCTGCTGCGATGCCTTAGCATCGGCGACGTGAAGGCCGGACGCAATCGCGCGGCCTGGGGCGGGTTCGTGCTCCTCTGTTCCGCAGTGGTCGTCGCTGCCGGCGCGGTCGAATGGGCCTCGCGCGACGGCGGCGCGCCGGCCGCACCCGGTGGCGCTCCCGGGCCGGGCGAACCGGCGGCCCCGCCGGCCGCCGCGTCGCCCTCGCCGACGGCCGGGGCCGGGCCGGTCTCGCCGGCGCTCGCCGAGGCGGAAGCCCGGTTGCGCGAGGGCCGCTTCGACGAGGCGCTGGCCGGGTTCGAAGCGGCGGCCCGCGCCGCCAGCAGCCCGTCGGCAGCGGGCGAAGCGTGGTTCGGCGCCGGCCGCGCGGCCGAAGAGCTGGGCGAACGCGGCCAGGCGATCGACGCGTTCCGCGCCGCGCTCGCGGCCGCGCCCGCCGGGAGCGAGCTGGCCGACCGCGCCGCCTACCGGCTGCTCCGCGCGCTGAACGATGCCGGCCGGACCTCCGAAGCGCTCGCGGTGCCCGCACCCGCTGGCGGGGGCGTCATCGCCGCCTACGCCCGGTTCGAACGGGGCCGCGCGCTCGCGGCAGCCGGCGATACGGCCGCAGCCGCCGCGGCGTGGGAGGCGGCCGCGGCGGACACGTCCCTCGCGGTGCCGGTGCGGGCCGCGGCGCTCGCAGGGCTCGCGGGGCTGGCGCGCGATGCCGGCGACGATGCCGCGCTGGCCCGCTGGCTCGATGCGCGGGTGGCGCTCGATGGCAGCCCGGCGGCGCGTTACGAACGGGCGCTGGTGGCGCGGCGGCTCGACGATGCGGCCGGGTTCGAACGCGGCCTCCGCGAGCTGATGGCCGCTGCGCCGCTTTCGCGCGAAGCCACCCTCGCGATCGCCGACCTCGAGGCCGCGGGGTTCGCGGTCGACCCGGGGCAGGCGGGCTTCATCCTCTACCGGCGCGGCGCCTACGCCGAGGCGGTTCGCCTGCTGAGCGGCGCCGCAGAGGAGCCCGGCATCGGCGCCGCGGAGCGGACCTTCCGCGCCTATTACCTCGCAGCCGCGCTCGAGGAGCTGGGCCGGTTCGATGAAGCGGTCCGCTGGTATGACGCGGCAGCCGCGACGGGGGCGGCGTCGCCGTTCGTCCACCGGGCGAAGTACTGGGCGGCGCGCGTGCTCGAAACCTCCGGACGCTCGGCGGAGGCGGCGGAGCGCTATCTCGCGCTCGCGGTCGAGGGGCCGCCGGGCGAGTTCTCCCGGGAGGCGGCGTTCCGCGCAGGGTATGGGCGGTACGTCGCAGGCGATATCGCGGGCGCGCTCGCGGCGTGGGAGGCGGCGCAGGCGGCGGCGAGTCCGCGGCTCGAATACTGGCGCGGCCGCGCGCTCGAAGCGCTCGGGCGGCCAACGGAAGCCGCGGACGCGTACCGCCGGGCCGCGGCGCTCGACCGGTTCGACTTCTTCGCCATCGAAGCCGCGGCACGGCTCGGGGACCCGGTGCTCTCGCTCGATGTCGGTTACCGGCCGCGCGACCTCGCGCGCGGGGTCGACTGGGAGGCGGTCGCGGCCTGGCTGCGCGGGCGGGTCGGCGGCGATTGGCCGGGTTCGGCGCCGACGGCAGCCTGCGCGCTGGCCCGGGCCGGGCTTTCGGCCGAGGCGGCGGCCGAGCTGGAGCGCGCCGCGGCGGGCGCGGATGCCTGGCGGCTGCTCGAACTCGCGCGGGAGGCCCGGGAGTGCGGGCTCGGCCACCTCGCGCTCGGGTACGCGGTCCGGCTCCGGCAGGCCGCGGGCGCCGCGCCGTGGGAGGCGCCGCCCGACCTCCTTCGCGTCGCGTACCCGGTCGATTACCCGGCGGCGCTTGACCGCGCGGCGGCGTCGGCCGACGTCGACCCGCTCTTCCTCGCGGCGCTCGTCCGGGCGGAGAGCCTCTGGGACCCGCGCGCGGGGTCGGGGGCAGGGGCGCTCGGGCTCACGCAGGTCATCCCGCCGACGGGCGAAGGCATCGCGCGGGCGCTCGGGTTCGCGGGGTTCGAACCTGCGGACCTCTTCCGGCCGGCGGTGTCGCTCGAGTTCGGGGCGTACTACCTCGGGGTCCAGCTGCGGCGGTTCGGCGACCCGCTGCTGGCGCTGGCGGCCTACAACGCGGGGCCGGGGAACGCGCTCCGCTGGGCGGCGGGCGGCGATGCCGGCGCGGCGGCGCTCGCCGAGCGGATCGATTTCAGCGAGACGCAGGCGTACGTCCGCGTCATCGTCGAGGCCTACGCGTACTACCGGCTCGCGTGGGCGGAGTGATTCGACCATAACGGCTCGGCCGGGGTAACGTGGAGGTTCCCCCGAGCGGAGAGCCACCAGGAGGTGACCCATGGCGACGAAGCGGACGTACCAGCCCCACCGGATCCCGCGGAAGCGCGAGCACGGCTTCCTGAAGCGGATGTCGACCCGCGCGGGGCGGCTGGTGCTGAAGGCCCGGCGGCTGAAGGGCCGGAAGCGCCTCACCGTCGTGTAGGCCGGGGGCGCGCCGTGGACCGTTCGCGGAGGCTGCGGAAGGGTCCAGAGTTCGATACAGCGTATCAGAAGGGGACTGCCGTGCGCGGTCCCCTTCTCGTTGTCCGGGTGTCGGCGAACGGCCTGGCGCGCGACCGGTGGGGGTTCGCGGTGGGGCGGCGGCTGGCGCCGCTGGCGCACGACCGGAACCGGGTGCGGCGCCGGCTGCGCGAGGCGGCGCGGGGGGTGACCGCCGCGCGCGGCGAGCGGGGGCGCGACGTCGTCGTGGTCGCGCGGGAGGGCGCGCTTTCGGCGGGCGTCGCGGAGCTCGAGCGGGAGCTGGCGCGGCTGCTGGCGAAGGCGGAGCGGGAGCTCGCGGCCCGGGAGACGGCAGCGAGCCGGACATCGGACGGGGGTGAGGGCGCGGCGTGATCGGGAGGCTGCTGGCGAAGCCGCTCATCTGGCTGGTGATCGCCTACCAGGCGACGGTATCGAAGGTGATGCCGCCGGTCTGCCGGTTCGAACCGTCGTGTTCGCGGTATGCGCGCGAGGCGCTGGAGCGGCACGGGGCGTTCCGCGGCGGCTGGCTGGCGCTGCGGCGGCTCAGCCGGTGCCGCCCCTTTGGCGGGAGCGGCTACGACCCGGTCCCGGATTGAGGCGGGAGGTGGGAGGAGGTCGGGGCGAGGAGCGGGGGACGCGAGGGACGGTGGCGCGTGGGGCGGGGTGACAGCGCATCGGGCGACAGAAAGGAAGCGCGGCGGTTCGGGCGGGTGGTGGCGCGGGCTGCAGGCTCTGCGGCGCAGCGGACCCGGGCCGGGTGGGGCTGTTTCACGTGAAACGGCCGCTACCCGCCGTTGGACGCGCCGGCTGTGCGGCGGGGCGGAGGGGAGGGCGGTTTTCGACGCGTCCGGTGCGGGCCCGGGGACATCGCGTGCTGACGAACGCCATGCCGCCGGCGTCGAGCTGGCGGGCGATACGGCGGGCGGCCGAGGCCTTCGGAATCACGGCGCGGGCAATGTCCGTGAGGCGTTTCACGTGGAACGGTGGTGCGCGGGGCCGGTGGGCGGCGGTCAGCGGGGGCGTCCGGCAGCGTCATCGGGCGCCCGGACGCGCGGAGCTCGCGGCCCGTGTTCCACGTGAAACAGGAGCCCCGCCTGTGATGGCAGTTCCCGCACCGCGCCCCGGCGGACGGATGGCGGCGACGGCGAACGTCGCGCGGTCGTCGTGCGGCCCTTGCCGCCACGTTGCACGTGAAACGCCGCTGCCGACGGCTGCGGAGCGCGACGGCCGTCGGCAGCGGCTGGAACCCGGGGGCGGTGTGTTCCACGTGGAACGTGCGCCGTCCCGGGCGTCCAGGGCCCGTCCCGACTCCTTCGCCGCCCGTGCGTTTCACGTGGAACAGGCCCGGGGCATCGCCGAGACGAACATATGTTCTTCGTTCCACGTGGAACACCCGGCGGGCGGGCCGCGCGGCCCGTAAGCCCCAAGGCTGCTACCATCCCCGCGTGACCCGCCTCCGCCTCGCCGGCGCCGCGCTCCTCGCTGCCGTCGCCCTCCTCGCCGCCAGCTGCGTCTCCGTCACCAACCCCGAGGGCTGGGCCCCGCCCGTCCTCGACGGCACCAGCCTCTACCTCACCACCGACCACGGCCACGTCTCCCGCACCACCCTCGCCGACGACGGCCGCAGCGCCGCCGCCCGCTGGACCTTCCCCGATAAAGACATCAAGGCCGACGACAAAATCCGCCCCAACGCCGCCTACGGCCCGCCCATCCTCGCCGACGGACGCGTCTACTACGCGACCTACGAAGCCGGCGTCTTCGCCCTCGACGCCGAAACCGGCCGGCCCGCCTGGCCCGATGAAGGCAAAACGAACGCCGGCAATATCCGCGGCAACATCGCCGGCGGCCTCGCCTACGCCAATGGCATCCTCTTCTTCGGCACCACCGAAGGCCGCCTCTACGGCTGGAACGCCAGCAACGGCGCCCCCGCCCAGGGCTGGGAAACCCCCCTCGTCTTCGACTCCGGTATCTGGGCCACCCCCGTCGCCATCGGCGGCACCCTCTACGTCGCCACCATGAACGGCGAGGTCCACGCCATCCGCATCAGCGACCGCTCGCCCGCCTGGCCCGAACCGTTCAAGGCCACCGGCGCGATCGCCGACCTCGTCGCGCTCGACGACGCCCGCATCTTCGTCCCCTCCATCAACCGCCACGTCTACCTCCTCGATGCCGCCACCGGCCAGGTGCTCACCGACTTCCGCGCCCGCGACTGGGTCTGGACAGCCCCCGCCCTCCAGGGCAACCGCCTCTACTTCGGCGATTTCGGCGGGAACGTCTACGGACTCGACATAAGCACGTCGCCAGCGACGGAGCTCTGGCCGCCGGCCTCCACCGAGGGCCACCGCGTGAAAGCTGCCCCCGTCATCGTGGATGATGTGCTCATCGTGGCCGACCGGGGGCCTGTGGTGACCTTCATCGATGCCAACACCGGCGAGGTGCTGAATCGCGTGCCGATCGACGGCGCGGGCACGGTCCGCGCCAATCCGCTCGCGGCAAACGGCGGCGCCTACATCCTCACCACGAACGCGCGGCTCTTCTTCGCCAACCCGCAGAACCGCTCCGTGGTCGAAGTGCCGGTTACCGGGGTGAAGCGCTGATGGGCGAGTTCTTCACCGTCGCCCTCCTCAACCCGATGGTGAACCTGCTGGTTCTCCTCAACAACCTCCTGTTCGGCTCCTTCGGGCTCGCCATCATCGCCTTCACCATCCTCGTCCGGGTCGTCACCTTCCCGCTCACCTACCGCCAGCTCCATGTGACCCGGCAGATGCAGGCCGTCCAGCCGCGCATCCAGGAGATCAACAAGAAGTACAGCGACCCGAAGCGCCGGCAGGAAGAGATGATGAAGCTCTACCGCGAGGCCGGCGTGAACCCCCTCGGCTGCCTCGGGCCGATGCTCATCCAGTTCCCCATCCTCATCGCCCTCTACAGCGCCGTCCGCATCGTGCTCCCGAATTCGCCCGAGGCGCTCGAAAAGCTCTCCAGCCACGTCTACGACTGGTCCTACCTCCAGCACGCCCTCCCGATGCAGGAGTTCTTCCTCGGGATGGACCTGCGCCACCCCAACCTGCTCATGGTGGTGCTCGTCGGCGTCACCACCTGGGCCCAGTCGAAGACGACCGTCACCGTCAGCACCGATGAACGGGTGCGCCAGCAGCAGGCCATGATGAACGTGATGCTGCCCCTGATGTTCGCCTTCTTCGCGCTCCAGTTCCCGAGCGGCGTCAGCCTCTACTGGGTCGTGAACAGCATCGTGGGCATCGGCTTCAACATCCTCATCTACGGCTTCAAACCGCTCGGCATCGAACCGTTCTTCAAGGTCCGCGCGCCCGAACCGGCGCCCGCGGCAGCCGAACCGGTCCCCGCAGCGGCTGCCGTCTCATCCGCTCCAGAATCGAGGACTCCCAGCCATGGACCAGGCCGAAGCAAGCGGCAAAACCGTCGAAGACGCCCTGACTAACGCCCTCGCCATCCTCGGCGCCCGCCGCGAAGACGTCGAAGTTACCATCATCGATGAAGGCAAGAAAGGCGGCCTCTTCTCCCGCGGCCGCGACGCTGTCGTCCGCGTCACCCGCATCGCCCGCAGCGAACCTTCCGCTCCGCCGCCAGCCGCCGCGCCCGCCCCCGCGGCGGCCGCCGACCCGGGCGAGAGCGCGCCGCGCCGCGAGGGCGACCGCGGCCGCCGGCCACGCCAGCCTTCCGGGCGCGGCGGCGGCCAGCCCCGCCCCTCCGCCGGCCCCGGCCGCGCGCTCGAACCGGCCCCGCTGAAGCTCACCGATGCCGACTTCCTCGCCCGGCCCGCCGGCAGCAGCGCCGAACCGCCAGCCGAGCGCCCCGCCCGCGGCGAACGCCCGCGCCAGCCCGCCCGGCCCCGCGCCGAGCGGCCGGCCGCGCCCGCCCGCCCCTCCCGCCCCGCCCGGCCGAAGAGCGACCAGCCGCACGTCGAGCCCGACATCAACGCCGAAGAAGTCGACTACGCCGCCCAGACCATCGACGACATCCTCCGCATTCTCGGCATCGACGCCGAGATCTCGATCCGCGAGCCGCTCACGCCCGGCGACGGCCGCGGCTCCGTCCTCGCCGTCATCGACATCCGCGGCGACAACCTCGGCGTGCTCATCGGCCGGCGCGGCGAAACCCTCCTCGCGCTCCAGTTCCTCGTGAACCTCGCGCTCGCTCGCAAATACCCGGGCCGCGGCGGCGTCACCGTCGATATCGAGCACTACCGCCACCGGAACGAGGAGCGCATCGTCGAAATGGCCCGCCGCATGGGCGACCGCGTCCGCCAGACGGGCACGCCGATCACGCTCGAACCGATGTCCGCCGCCGAGCGCCGCATCGTCCATCTCCAGTTCGTCGACGACCCCGAGCTCGAAACCCACAGCATCGGCGAAGGCGAAAACCGCAAAGTCGTCATCAGCCGGAGAGGCGAAGGAGGCTAGCCACGCGCGCGCTGGTCGCCGGCAACGTCGCGCTCGACCGCACTCCCGATGGCGGGTGGGCGCCCGGCGGGCCTGCGCTCTACTCCGCCTTCATGGCGCGCGCGCTCGGCTGCGAGGTCACCCTCATCACCTCGCTCGAACCGGAATTCCCCGCCGGCCTGCTCGACGGCATCGACCTCCGCGCTGCGCCGGGCAGCGTCGCCCGCTACGAAAACCGCTACGACGCCCGCGGCAACCGCACCCAGCGCCTCCTCGCGCCCGGGTCCGACCTCCAGCTCGTGCCGCACCTCGCGCCCGGCGAAACCTTCGACCTCGTCTTCTACGCCCCCGCCTACCACGAATTCCGCAAAGCGCCGCTGCGCTTCCGCGGCGCCGTCGTCGGGGTGTCGCTCCAGGGCGCGCTCCGTTCGGTCGACCCGGAGGGGCGCGTCATCCCGAACCCGCGGCCGCTGGAGGCCGCCCGCGCGCTCGTCCGGCCCGGCTGGTGCGCTTTCCTGAGCGAGGAGGATACGGCCGCGCCCGAAGCCCTCGCCGCCGCCCTCGCGGCCGAAAAAACGCTCGTCGTCCTGACGCGTGGCTACAACGGCGCTACACTGTTCGAACTGGATGGCAGCTCACACAGCTATCCCGCCGTGCCTGCCGAGGCGACCGAACCGACCGGCGCCGGCGACTGCTTCGCCATGGCGTTCATGGTCCGCCTCGCCGAGACCGACGCCGTCGACCAGGCGATGCGGTTCGCGCTCGCGGCCGGCGCCCTCGCCGTCGAAGCGCCCGGCCTCGCGGGCATCGCGAGCCGCGCCGCCATCGAAGAACGCATGACCCGGGAGGCCGCCTGATGGGAGCTCGCATCGTCTCGCTCGTCAACCAGAAAGGCGGCGTCGGCAAAACCACGACCGCCGTCTCCCTCGCCGTGGCCCTCGCCCGCCGCGGCCAGCGCGTCCTCCTCGTCGACCTCGACCCGCAGGCGAACGCCACCAGCGCGCTCGGCGTCCTCGGCAGCGGCCGCGCCGGCGTCTACGACGCCATCCTCGATGAAACCCCCGTCGAGGAGTGCATCGCCCGCGTCGAGGACGAAGGCGTCGACCTCGTGCCGTCGAGCGCGGAGCTCTCCGGCGCCGAAGTCGAACTCGTGCCCGTGCTCGCCCGCGAGCGGCGGCTGGCCAACGCCCTCCACCCCGTGCGCGACCGGTACGACTGGGTGCTCATCGATTGCCCGCCCTCCCTCGGCCTGCTCACCATCAACGCGCTGACCGCCAGCGAGAGCGTCATCATCCCCGTCCAGTGCGAATACATGGCGCTCGAAGGGCTCAGCCGGCTGATGGAGACGCTCGACCTCGTCCGGCGGAACCTGAACCCGGGCCTCCACGTCCTCGGCGTCGTGCTCACGATGTTCGATGCCCGCACCCGGCTCGCCCAGCAGGTCGTCGATGAGGTGCGGAGCCACTTCCCGCAGACGTTCGCCACGATCATCCCGCGGTCGGTCCGCCTGAGCGAGGCGCCGAGCCACGGCCAGTCGATCTTCCGCTACGAGCCGGGCGGCAGGGCGGCCGCCGCCTACGAAGCCGTCGCCGCCGAACTCTTGGAACGCGTGGGAGTCGCCGTATGACACAGCCGAAGCGTGGACTGGGCCGGGGCCTCGATGCCCTCTTCGGGAGCACCCCGGCAGCGCCGCCCGTCGCCGAGCCGCCGCCGGCCGCCGCGCCGCCCGCGGAGCAGCAGCCGCCCGTGCCCGAGCGGGAGCCCGCCCGCGAGGTGCCGCCCGAACCTGCGGCGCGGCTCGCGCCGGAGCCCCGCCCCGCGGCCCCTGCGCCCCGGCGCGGCGGCCCCGAGCTGCTCGATATCGACCTCATCGCGCCGAACCCGGAGCAGCCGCGCACCCACTTCGAGCCGGAGCAGCTGCGCGAACTCGCCGATTCGATCCGCGAGCACGGCATCATCCAGCCGCTCATCGTCACCCGCGACGCCGAGGGCGGCTACCGGCTCATCGCCGGCGAGCGCCGCCTGCAGGCCGCCCGCCTCGCCGGGCTCGAAACCGTCCCCGTCGTCGTCCGCGAAGCTGCCGATGAGGAGCTGCTCGAACTCGCCCTCATCGAAAACATCCAGCGCGCCGACCTGAACCCGGTCGAAGAAGCGATGGCCTACCGCCGGCTCATCGAGGAGTACGGGCTGACGCAGGAAGAGGTGGCCCGGCGCGTCGGCAAGAGCCGCGCGACGATCGCCAACGCGCTCCGGCTGCTCCAGCTGGAGGCGGAGATTCGCCGCAGCCTCGTCTCCGGCGAAATCACCGAGGGCCACGCCCGCGCGCTCCTCGGGCTGCCGGAGGGCCGCGGCCGGGTGAACGCATGGCGCGAAGTGGTCCGCCGGCAGCTGTCGGTGCGCGATACGGAGAGCTACGTTCGGCGGCAGCTCGCCGCCGCCCCGGAAACGGCATCGAAGCCGGCCGCCCAGACCGCCCGGCGCGATGCCGCCCTCAGCGATATCGAGGCCCGGCTGCGGCGCGCCCTCAGCACCCGCGTCCGCGTCGAGCCGCAGAAGAAGGGCGCGCGCATCGTCATCGAGTGCTACTCCGCGGAGGAGTTCGAAAACGTCGTCAGCACCCTGCTCGGGGAGTACCAGTAGCCATGGCGCACGAGGAGACGCCCGAACACCGCCTCGCCGACCTCGGCATCGAGCTGCCGCCCGTGCCGCCGGCGGCCGGGCTGTACGCCCCCGCCGCGCGGAGCGGCAGCCAGCTCTACATCTCCGGGCAGGTGCCGCGCGCCGCGGACGGCTCCGGCGTCGCTGCCGTCGGCAAGCTGGGGCAGGATGTCACGGTCGAAGAGGGCGCCGCGCTCGCCCGGCTCTGCGCCCTGCAGGCGCTCGCCATCGCGCGGGCCGAGCTGGGCAGCCTCGACCGGGTGGTGCGGGTGGTGCGGGTCGCGGGGTACGTCGCCAGCGCGCCGGGCTTTACGGGCCACCCGGCCGTGGTGAACGGCGCCTCGCAGCTCTTGCTGGACGTCTTCGGCGACGCGGGCCGCCACGCGCGCATCGCCATCGGCGTCGCCGAGCTGCCCGCCGGCGTCCCGGTCGAAGTCGAATTCCTCTTCGAGGTGGCGTGAGGGGCGGAGGGCGGCTGGGGTGTGGGCCGGCGCGGTCGTTACCTGCCCGCCGCACTGCGGCAGCGGCACCCGGTGCCTGTGACACGTTGACACGTTCGATGCTGTTGACGATGATTCAGTCGTATCCCCCCTCTCTGCTTCGGCGGGAGGGCCAGGCCGCGGAAACGCGGCCTTGTTTTTTGAGGCGTGCGTGCGAGCGGCGGTCTACATCGACGGCTTCAACCTCTACTACGGCATCCGCGCGATGATGCGCGCCCGCGGCGCGGGCGAACTGCGGTGGCTGGACATCCTCGAACTCTCCCGAAAGCTGCTTCCGCGCGATGACGTCGTGGTCGTCCGGTACTTCACCGCGCTGGTCGACGATCGCCCGGACCAACCGGGAACCGCAGCCCGCCAGCGAGCCTATCTCAGAGCGCTGGGTACGCTGCCAGGGGTCGAACTCCACTTTGGCACGTTCAGGACCCGCCGAGTCCGCCTCCCCCGTTCGAACTCGAAGCCCGGCGAACCGCGCACCGTCGAAGTGCTGAGGACCGAGGAGAAGGGCTCCGACGTGAATCTCGCGACGTACCTGCTGCTCGATGGATTCCAGGACCGGTACGACGTGGCGGCGGTGGTCACCAACGATTCCGACCTGGCCGAACCCATCCGGGTGGTCCGGGAGCAACTCCGCAAGGAGGTCTTCGTTGTGACGCCTCAGCCCCCGATGGTCAACGAGCTCCGGCGCGTGACGACGCGCGTGCGCGACCTTCGCCCGGGCGTCGTGGCGCGGTGCCAGCTCCCGGTGCCGGTGATCGATGCGCAGGGGCGCGAAATCCGCCCGCCCTCGACGTGGGGCCCAATCCCGCCGCGGCCGTAGCGTCCACCCTCCCCGCCCCTGCCGCCGCCCCGGGTTGGAGGTTGAAGGTTGGAGGTTGGTGCCGGGCCTCCGCTCCCCCGCCCCGTCCCAGTTGAAGGTTGGAGGTTGATGGCGGCGCCGCGGTGAGCCCCTCGTAGTCGCGGGGCTCCGTCCCCGCGGAGGGCCATGAGGCCCACCCGGACGTCGGAGGTTCGGCCCCTCCCCTCCCCCGCCGCCGCCCCGGGTTGGAGGTTGCCGGAACCTCGCAACGCCTCCCGCCTCCCGGTTCCCGGTTCCCTCTTCCCGGTTCCCTCCTCCCGGGGACATCCGTTGGGCGCATGGCGCCCCGCGGGGACGGAGCCCCGCGACTACGGCCCCTCCCCGCCCCCGCCGCCGCCCCGGGTTGGAGGTTGAAGGTTGGCGGAATCGCGTACCGCCGCACGCTCCCGTCGCCCTCCTCACTTCACTTCTCTCTCTTCTCTCCTCTCTCCTCCCGCCTCCGGGTTCCCGCCTCCCTCCTCCCGGTTCCCGCCTCCCTCCTCCCGGTTCCCGGTTCCCGCTTCCCCGTGATACCCTCGCTGCCGGGCGCTGACGCATCGAGCGCGCCGCATCGAGGGGACCGCCGGTGTACAACGACCTCGCCATCTTCTCCGGCCGCGCCCACCCGGCGCTCGCCGAAGCCATCGCTGCCCGCCTCGGCCGCTCCCTCGGCAAAGTCGACGTCTTCGAGTTCTCCAACGAAAACATCTTCGTCCAGTTCCAGGAGAACATCCGCCAGCGCGACGTCTTCCTCGTCCAGCCCTTCGTCAGCCCCGTCAACACGTCGATCATGGAGCTCCTCATCATGATCGACGCTGCCCGGCGCGCCTCGGCCGGCCGCATCACCGCCGTCATCCCCTACTACGCCTACGGCCGGAGCGACAAGAAGGACCAGCCGCGCGTCCCCATTACCGCCCGGCTCATCGCCAACATGCTCGAAACCGCCGGCGCCGACCGCGTCCTCACCCTCAACCTCCACGCCGGCCAGATCCAGGGCTTCTTCAACATCCCGCTCGACGAGCTGAACGCCCTCTACCCCGTCTCCGCCTACTTCCGCACGAAGAACCTCGCCAACTACACCGTCGTCGCCACCGACGTCGGCGGCGAAAAACGCGCCCGCGACCTCGCCGTCCGGCTCGATCTGCCGCTCGCGATCATCGACAAGCGCCGCATCGGCAACGCCGAGGTCGCCGAGGCGATGCACGTCATCGGCGAAGTCGAAGGCCGGAACTGCCTCATCCTCGATGACGAGATCAGCACGGCGGGCACGATCGTCTCGGCCGTCAACGCGCTCCGGCAGAACGGCGCGCGCGAAATCATCGTCAGCTGCTACCACCCGGTCTTCGCCGGCCCCGCCGTCGAGCGGCTCCGCTCGCTCGACCTCCACGAGATCGTGGTGACCGATTCCGTGCCGCTCGGCCCGGAGAAGATCCTGCCGAACATGACGGTCATCCCCGTCGCGCCGCAGTTCGGCGATGCCATCGCCCGCATCCACAGCGGCCAGTCGGTCGGCGCCCTCTTCCAGTAGCGGCGGCCCGGGTTTCGCGGAACCGGCCGGGCCGCCATGCGGCTTCGCGGGCATTTGTTATGACGTTGTAATGCGCCGTTGACGAACTGTTGAACCACGGCGCCGCGCGGATGTGGTACAACGAAGGTGCCGAATCGGCGGCCCGGCCGCCGAGCGGGGGAACCGTCTCTTTGGGGTGTATCCCGGCGCAGGCCGGGTAGGCGACTCCCCTCGCCGAACCCGTCAGCTAACCCCGCAGGCATCGGGGAGAGGCCCGGCAGCCCTCCAGCCTGCCGCACGTGCCTCTCAGGTCCACCGGGATGTGCAGCCGCCGGCCGCAGCGCCGGGGAAGCGGCATCCCCCAAGAGCTGACAGCGCAGGAGGCACGACGATGCTCCGACCCGGTTTCCAACCCTGGTGGCGCCGCTGGCTCGCGCCGCAGCCCGCCAACCCCATCGCCCGGCAGCAGGTGGTCCGCACCTGCCCGGAATGCCGCGCCGCCTACGAACCGCGGCAGCGGTACTGCCCCGGCTGCCACATCGCCACCCCTGAGTGGCGCTACGGCTAGAGACGCCCAGTTCCCTCCTCTGGTGTGCTGCGACCCCTGGCAGCACACACCGGCGGGCCGCCCCGGCACGGGCGGCCCGTTCGGCGTCCACCTTGACCGGCGCGTGACCCCGCGGGCGCGGCCTGCGACAATCGGACGGTGACGAACCCCGAGCCCGAAGGCCCGCAGCCCGGCGGCGACCCCGAGTTCCCGTCGCCCATCGCCGCCGAAGGAGGCAGCGGCCGCCCCGTCTACCTCCGCCGCCAGCCGGCCTGGAGCTACTTCCTCACCCCCGGGGCGATCCTCATCGCCGCACTCATCATCGCCGGCGCCATCTGGTGGCAGCCCGGCAGCGACGATGACGGGTCACCCGCCTCCCCCGCCGCGGGCGGCACCGCCGCCGCCAGCACCGCGCCCGCCGGCGCATCGCCCACCGCCGCCGCGCAGGCCTCCCTCCTCGATGCCTTCCTCGGCTACGCCCGCACCGTCGGCCTCGATGAGCAGCAGCTGATGCAGTGCCTCAACGACGGCGCGAACGTGCAGCTCATCAACAGCCACCTGCAGCGCGGCAACCAGCTCGGCGTGAGCGGCACCCCCACCTTCTTCATCAACAACAAGAAGCTCGTCGGCGCCCAGCCCACGGCGCTCATGCTCGAAATCATCGAGAAAGAGCGCTCGCCGAACCCGCCGACGTCCCTCGATGCCTACTCGCCGCAGCTCCAGCAGCTCGCAGCCACGAACCCGCCGTCGTTCGAAATCCTGCCCGCCCGGCCGGACCTCTCCGGCGCCGCCTTCGAAGGCAGCCCGAACGCCCGCGTCGTCATCGCCGAGTTCAGCGACTTCCAGTGCCCCTTCTGCCTCCGCTGGAACCAGGTGACGCTGCCGGAGGTGCGCAAGCTCCTCGGCGATGAAGTCGCCCTCGCCTTCCTCCACTTCCCCATCACCCAGATCCACCCGAACGCAGGCAACGCCAGCCTCCTCGCCATCTGCGCCGGCAAGCAGGGCAAGTTCTGGGAGATGCACGACCTCCTGTTCGCCCGCCAGCAGGAGTGGGGCAACCTCCGCTGACCGCGCGCTGACCCACGGCCGCCGCGCGCCGCGCTACCATCGAAGGGCGATGCCCGAAACCCGCCGCTCCGGCGTCCGCATCCACTACCGCGTCGAAGGGCGCGGCGACCCCGTCGTGCTCGTCCACGGCTATACCGCCTCCGGCTGGTCGAACTGGATCGCCCCCGGCTGGGTCGAGCGGCTCGCGGGCGAGCACACGCTCATCCTGCCCGACCTCCGCGGCCACGGCCGGAGCGAAAAGCCGCCCGAGACCGGCGCCTACAGCCGCGCCGCGCTGGCCGCCGATGTCCTCGCCGTCATGGACGAAGAAGGCATCGAACGCGCGCCGGTCGTCGGCTACTCGATGGGCGGCATGGTCGCGCTCGAGCTGCTCGGCCGCCACGGCGCGCGGTTCGAGCGCGGCATCATCGGCGGGATGGGGAGCTACTTCCCTCGCGGCCGCGGGCGGTTCGCTTTCGAACGGCGCCACCCGCGGAGCCTCGCCCCGGCGCGGCGGCCGCTCGACCACCTCGCCTACCTCGCCCGCTACTGGAGCGAGATGGACCTCGTCGCGCTCAACCGCGTCTTCCGCGGCGTCTTCCGCGACGGCGTGCCGGTCGACCCGGAGGTCCTGCCGGCCATCCGCCAGCCGGTGCTCGTCGCCGCCGGCACGCGCGATGTCTTCTTCGAGCCCGCGGCGGCGCTCGCGCGCCAGCTGCCGAACGCCCGCTTCCTCCCGGTGCCCCACGACGCGCACATCAGCGCCATCCGCAACCCGCGCTTCATCGAGGCCGCGGCGGCCTTCCTGCGGGCGCCGGTAGCTACGCCGTAGCTATGGCCTAGTAGCGCCCGGCCGCGAACGAGCCGACGTCCTTCCAGACCAGCTGCGCGCCGGAATGCCCGGCAATGGTCATGGTCGCGATGGCGATGATGCCGATGACGCCGGCCGCCGCCCAGGCGGCCATCGGCGCCCAGCCCGGCAGCGCCCGCTTCCGTTCGATGGCGGCGAGGACGGCGAAGCCCGCCAGCCCGAGCCCGAGGATGACGGCCCAGAGGAAGGCGGCGTCGCCCTGCTCGGGGTGGTCGCCGAAGCGCACCTGCTGGCCGGCCGCGCGGGCCGCGTTCTTCACCGAGTCCTCGAGCGGCTCGCCGGACGCCTTCGCCAGCCACGCGAAGACGGCGCCGGCGATGCCGATGGCGGCGGCAGGCAGCGCATACGCCTGCCGCCAGGCACGTCGCCACCCGGTAGCTACATGGAAGACGGCCACCAGCGGCACGAGCACGACCGCGGCGTGGACGACGAGCGGGTGGGCAGGCAGGCCCGCGATGGTGAACAGGAACGGCGGCATGGAGCCTCCTCTGCGGCAGGGTTCGAACGAGTCGCCGCCGGCAGTGTCATTCGGCGCCGCATTGCGGAAAAGCAACTTTGGCATCCGCTTCTTTACCCGCCGCGCCGGCCCGTTCCGCCGCGATTCGCCGGTGCGAATGCCCGCCGGCCGGCGGCTCGACAGCGCCCCGCGCGGGGCGGAGAATCGCCCCCGAAGCCCGTTCGCGAACGGAGGTGCCCCCATGGAATTCCGCGATTCCCCCGCCGAAGCTGCCTTCCGGCAGGACGTGCGCGCCTTCCTCGATGCTGAGTTCCCGCCCGAGTTCGCCGACCGGCCGGTCGAATGGGGGCTCTTCAACGGCGCCGGCCGCGCTGTGCCCGGCTTCGCCGACTTCATGCGCGAGTGGACGAAGAAGCTGAACGCCCGCGGCTGGGGCGCGCCCGCCTGGCCGAAAGAGCACGGCGGCGGCGGCCTCAGCGTGAAAGAGCAGTTCATCCTCAGCGAGGAGTTCGCCTGGCGCCGCGCCCCGCGGCCCGGCGGCATCGGCCACGGCTGGGCCGGCCCCACCATCATGGTCTACGGCACCGAAGAGCAGAAGCGCGAATACCTGCCGAAAATCATCTCCGGCGAACACATCTGGTGTCAGCTCTTCTCCGAACCGGGCGCCGGCTCCGACCTCGCCAGCCTCCAGACCCGCGCCGTCCGCGACGGCGACGACTACGTCATCAACGGCCAGAAGATCTGGACCTCCGGCGCGCAGCACGCCCACATGGGCATCCTCATCGCGCGGACGAACCCCGACGCGCCGAAGCACCGCGGCATCAGCTACTTCCTCGTCGATATGAAGACGCCGGGCATCACCGTCCGGCCGCTCGTGAACATGCTCAACAGCCACGAGTTCAACGAAGTCTTCTTCGAAGACGTCCGCGTGCCGGCGAAGAACCTGCTCGGCGAAGAGAACCGCGGCTGGTACCTCGCCACCACCACGCTCGATTTCGAACGGAGCGGCATCGCCACGAGCGTCTCCCACCAGCTCATCGTGCGCGACCTCGTCCGCTTCGCGCGGGAGAGCGCCATCGGTGGCCGCAGCGTGGCTACACGGCCCTCGCTCCGGAGCGAACTCGCCGACCGCGCCATCGAAGCGCAGGTCGAATCGCTCATCTCCTATCGCATCATTTCGATGCAGGAGCGGGGTGAAATTCCGAACAAGGAATCGTCGATCGCGAAGCTCTACTCGAGCGAGCTGGACGTCCGCCTGGCGGTGACGGCGATGCACCTCGCCGGCCTCTACGGCCAGGTGACGGACCGGGAGGACGCGCGCGTGCTCGGCGGCCGCATCGCCCGCTTCTACATGCACAGCACGACGAGCCCGATCGGCGGCGGGACGAGCGAAATCCAGCGGAACATCATCGCGACCCGGGGCCTCGGCCTCCCGCGCGGTTAGGCCGCGGAGCCCGCCCGGCGGAGCTGCGCCTGCAGCCAGGCGATATCGGCCTGCAGGCGGGCGGCCTCGCGTTCGCGCATCGGCCGGAAGGCAGGCTCCCCGCCGGGCTCGCGCAGCTCCCGTTCGAGCGCGGTGAGCCGCCGGGCCGCCGCCGCGAGCCGCTCCCGGATGGCGCGGCCTGCCTCCCCCGCGCCGGCTGCCTCCGCCGCCGCCAGCGCGAGCGCGAACCCCGGCCCATCGAGCGGCTCCCTCCGCAGTGCCTCGAGCGCCGCCGCGGCGAGACGTTCCCGCCCGGCGGGGGTCAGCGCCAGCCGCCGGCGGAGGTGGCCCGTCTCGCCTTCTTCGACCGCGGCCGCGGCCAGCCCCTCCGCTGCCAGCGCATCGGCCGCCCGGTAGAGCGCGCTCCGGCTCACGGCGATGCCGAGCCCCTGCAGGTGGTCGAGCAGCGCGTACGGGTGGCCGGGGGCGATGGCGAGGGCGGCGAGCAGGGCGAAGCGGGCGTCCATGGCGCCAGTCTGCGCCGCGCCCGCGCGCGGCCTCCATCGGGGAAACCCCGCTCAGCGCGCGGGAAGCTCCCCATGCGCGAAGCTTCCCGCCGAGGAAGCATCCCGGGCGGGACGGTGCCCCGCCGGGAATCTTCCCGCGCGGGAACGTTCCCCCCGGAGCATCCCCGCCGCTGGCCCGCCGTCGTTCCCCGTGAAACACCCTGCCGGGGCCGGCGGGCGCTGCACGGCGTTTCAGCAGCATCATCGTTCCCGCGCCTTTCCCTCCGCGGTGGCAGGTGGGTGACGGCCGGGTGGACGCCCCGCCGCGGCCGCCCCCTGGCCGCCGAACCTGCTACCGTGGATTCCATGGACGAGAGCAGCGAACCCGGCAGTCCCGGCGGCGAAGTCGCCATCGTCTGCGCCTGGTGCCGGCTCCGCGTCGGCGGCGCCCCCTCCGGCCGGGTCTCCCACGGCATCTGCCCCCGCTGCGCCCGCGAATTCCTCGAGCGGCTGCCCGCCTCCTACCTCGAATCCATCGCCGACGACGACGGCACGGTCACGCTCTTCTCCGGCTACCGGTTCTCGCTCGACGAGGTGCGCCGCCGGGCCGCCGGCTGAGCCCCGTTCCCGGGCGCGAAAAGCGGGCGGCGGGTCCGCTCGCCCGCCGCCCGCGCCGCCCCCTCCCGGGGAGGTTCGGCTAGGCCGTGCGCCGGCCCGTGGCGGCCCGCAGCACGAGCAGGAAGATGACGCCGCCGACGACGGCGAGCGCCATGCTCCGGAAGTCGAAGCTGCCCACCGTGCCCCAGCCGATGGCCGTGCCGATGAAGCCGCCGATCATGGCGCCGACGATGCCGATGCCGATGGTGACGATGAGGCCGCGGAAGCCGCCGCCGCCCGGGTCGTCGCCCGGGACGATGAGCTTCGCCAGCGCCCCGGCGATCAGGCCGAAGATGAGCCATGCGATGATTCCCATGGAGTGCTCCTTTCCGCGCGGGCCCTGTGGTCTGCGCTCCTGCGCGGCCCGTTCGCGTCGTTCTTTACCCTACGTGCCGGCCGGCGAAAGACGCGTCGCGAACCGGCGGCCGCCCGTTGCATTTCTGTCGCAATCCCGCCGCACTCCTGCCGAACCCCGCCGCGGCAGGGTTTTCCCGGATTTTTCCGCTGCGAACCGCGCGCTTCCCCTCCCGTTCACGTCCGGTTCGCTGCCTCGTGGTACGGTGAGCGGAGCAGGGGCTGCGCAGCGCCCGGCAACGATCCGTTCCTACAGGTGTGACTGGCTCGAAGGTGGTGGACCCGACTCCGAAGCTCCCGGCGCTCTCCCTGTTCGCTCTCGCGAAGTTCACCGCGCAGGCAGGCCAGAACCTCTTCTTCGCTGCCCTCCTCGTCACCGCCGGCACGGCGAACCATGTGGCCGCCGGCCTCTCCTCCTTCTTCGTGGCGATGCTGCTCGCCTCGCTCGCCTTCGGCGTGCCGGGCGGCGCGCTGGCCGACCGCATCGGGCCGTCGCGCGGCTTCGCGCTCGGCGGCATCGCCCGCGCCGCGGTGATGCTCGCCTGGGTGCTCGGGCCGAAGAGCGCCGTGGCGGTGCCGGCCGTCGTGTTCGCCTACTCCGCCGTCTCGCAGGTGTACTCGCCCTCCGAGATGGCGCTCGTCCGCACGCTGGGCGGCCGGCGGCACGGCGCGGTCCATTCGCTCGTGCTGACGCTGCAGTTCGCGGGCCAGGGGCTGGCCGTCGCCGCGCTCGCGCCCTTCCTCTGGTGGCTCGGCGGTACGCCGGCGATGGCGGCCGGGGCCGCGGCGGTCGCCGGGCTGGCCGCGGCGTTCGCGTGTAGCCTCGCGGTAGCCACCGAGCGCCTCCGGCTCGAACTCCCGGCCCGCGGCTCCGCCTTCCGCGATACGCTCCGCTTCTTCCGCCGCCACGCGGTCGCGCGCGAAGCCGTCATCGCGCTCGCACTCACGTCGATGGTCGTGCAGGGCAGCATCGTCGCCCTCCCGCTCTACCTCCGGAACGACCTCGCGGCCGGGTCGCTCGGCGCGGCGGTCGTCGTCGGCGCGGCGGCGCTCGGCGTCGGCGCGGGCCTGCTCGCCGTCGCCCTCCGGCTCGGGCCCGGCGGCGCGAGCGCCACCATCCGGACGGCGGTGCTCGCCATGGCGGTCGGCACGCTCGCCCTCGCCTCGCTCGACTACGGCCTCCGCGCGGCCCTCGAACTGACGGAAGTCGGCCCGTTCGTCGACCTCGACCTCTCGCTCGGGGCCTCGTTCGCCGTGGCGGTGCCCGTCGCGTTCCTGCTCGGCCTCGCGGTCTCGCTGGCGCTGCTGGCCGCGCGCACGGCGCTCACCGCGGCCGCGCCGGTCGCCCACCAGTCGCGCGTGTTCGCCGTGCAGGCGGTGCTCACCGATGCGTTCGTGGTGCTGCCGCTGGTGCTGTTCGGCATCGGCGTCGAAGTCGCCGGGGCGCGGCCGGTGCTGGCGCTCATGGGCGGCGTGGCGGCGTTCGCCTTCCTCGTGCTGGAGGGCCGGGTCGTCATCGGCTGGCTGCACGCGCCGCACGAACCCGCGGCCGTCCCGGTGCCCGCCGAGCGCGACTGAGCGGCCGCCCGCTTACCCGCCGGTCATCCCTTCGAGCAGTTCGGTCACCTTCGCGCGGAACGCTGCGGCGTCCGCCAGCGCCCCGAAGCGCGTCAGCTCCCGCCCCTCCGCGTCGATCAGGACGAACGTGGGCGTTTCGCGCACGCCGTACCGCTCCGCCGATGTATCGCGGTCGACCGACTTTTCGACGAAGACGGCGCGGCCGCGGAACGACTCCATCACGCGGTGGACGAACTGCATCCGTTCGCAGGCGGTGCAGGCGGGCGAGGAGAAGAAGACGAGCGTCGGCAGGCCGGCCGGCTGCGGCTGCTCCGGGGTGGGCAGCGGCGCGAGCGCGTGGTAGGCAGTGTGCGCCGGCCCGCGCACGGCGAGGATATCGCCGCCTGCGTTCTCCCGGGCGATCTCGATGAGCTGCGGGTCGACCGTCGATTCGCCGCGCGCGGCGAGCCCGACCCACGCGGTGAAGCCGATGGTCGGCAGGACCATGGCGAGGATGATGAGCCAAACCGTCAGGCTCCAGCCCGGGTTCCACCAGGCCCGTTTCCGCCGCGGCGCCGCCGTCATGCCTCCATTGTCGGGCAGCCGCGCGCCCGCGTCGCGGCCCGCCTCAGCCCCCTGCCGCCGGCGGGAAGATATCGACCTCCGCCCCGGGCGGCACCGGCGTGGCCAGCAGCTGCAGGTGGCGGATCTCCCGGCCGTCGACGAACACCTTGATGTAGTCGCCCAGCTCGCCGGTCTCCGTCCAGAGCAGCGCGCGGATCTCCGGGAACCGGTCGCCGACGGCCCGGAGGAGGTCGCCCGCCGTCGCTCCCGGCGGCAGGTCGAACTCGACCGTCTTGCCGCCGGCGAGCGGCCGCAGCGTGGCGTAGAAGTTCACCCGCATCGTGCTCCCCCCTCGGCGGGCGCGGCCCGCGCGCTACAGCCCGGCGACTTCGGCGTACCGCTTCAGCGCCGGGATGACCTGCTCGGCGCCTTCCGGCCGGACGCCGAAGATGACGCGGTCGACGCCCATCGCGGCGTACTGCTCGAGCACCTCCTTCGATGGCGGCACGCCGAAGACGGAGACGGGGATGGGGCCGCGGCCGGCGGCCTTCGCCCGCTCCTGCAGCTCGCGGATCATCCCGGCGAGCACCTGCCCCGTGCGGCCGCCGATCGGCATCCAGCCGTCGCCGTACTCCAGCACGCGGTCGAGCGTGTGCGGGCCGGCGCCGCCGACGAGGATCGGCGGGTGCGGCTTCTGCACCGGCTTCGGCCACTGCCAGATCGGGTCGAAATTCACGAACTTCCCGTGGAACTCCGCCTCGTCGTTCGTCCAGATTGCCTTCATCGCGAGGACCCGCTCGCGCAGGATCTTCCAGCGGTGCTTCGGGTCCGTCCCGTGGTTCTCCATCTCCTCTTCGTTCCAGCCGCCGCCGATGCCGAAGAGGAAGCGGCCGCCGGAGAGGTGGTCGACCGAGGCGACCTCCTTCGCCGTCATGATCGGGTCGCGCTGCATCACGAGGCAGACGCCGGTGCCAACCTTCAGCGTCTTCGTGACCGCGGCGACCGCGCCGCAGGCGACGAACGGGTCGAGCGTGTGGGAGTACTCCTTCGGCAGTTCGCCGCCGCCCGGCCACGGCGTGCGGCGGCTGGTGGGGATGTGCGAGTGCTCGGGGAAGAAGAGCGATTCGAACCCCAGCTCCTCGGCCGCCCGGCCGAGGTCGGTGACGGGGATGGCGTAGTCGGTCGGGAACATCTGGAGGCCGTACTTCATGGCGTGCTCCTGAAGGGGGGGTCGCGGCGTGTTGCCGCCGGATTCTCGCCGCCATCGTGCAAGGCCGCAACCGCGCGGACGACTTCGAGCGCATCGGTGATGACGCCGCGGACGCCGAGCCGTGCGAGCCCCGGCAGCAGCGCCGGGTCGTTCACCGGCCACGTGAGCAGCGCATCGGCGAGGGCGTGCAGCCGCTCGGCCCGCTCCGCCGTGAGCAGCTCGCGGTGGATGGCGACGGCCGCCGTCCGCTGGCCGGCGAGGTGGCGCGCGATCCGTCCGAACCGCCGCGCCGAACCGATGGAATGCACGACGATCGCCGCCGGCTCGGCGTGGAACGGCTCGAGCAGCGACCACCGCTGGGCGCTCACGAGGTAGGGCCGGCCCGGCGCCAGCTCCCGCATCGCGCGGCGGACGGCCGGACCGAGCCGGTCGTTCCAGCCCTTCAGGTCGAGGTGGAGGAGGATCTCCGGCGGCGCGTCCTCCAGCAGATGCGCGAGCTGGAGCCGCGGCCCCCAGCCGGGGCGCAGCTCCCAGCGGTCCCAGAGCAGCGGCAGCGGGCCGGCCGTCTTCGTATGCCGCACTTCGAGCCGGCCGCGGTGCAGCCAGAGGTCGGCTTCGATGACCCGCGCGCCGGCGGCCGCGGCCTCCGCGATGCGCCCCGGCTCGTTGCCCGCCCGGTGGGCGATGGCGAACAGCCCCGCCGGCAGCTCAGGCGGCATCGGCCCTGCCCGGTTCGAACGGCCGCAGCCACGGGCCCGGCCGCCACGGCGCGAACCGCCGCCCGCGCGCCAGTTCGACGAGGTAGAGCGCCGTGAGCGCCATCGCCGCGCCGACGATGAGGTCGAGGATGTAGTGGTTCGCGGTCAGCACGGTCGCGAGCCCCATCGCGGCCGGCGCCGCCACGCCGATCGCCTTCACCCATGCGCGCCGCGAGCAGCGGATGATCCCGAGCCCGATGAGCAGGTTCCAGCCGAAGTGGAAGCTCGGCATCGCCGCATACTGGTTCACCAGCGCCGGCGGCTGCAGCACGCGGTAGGAGCGCGAGTGCTCGGTCACCGTGTCGATCAGGTTCGGGTCGAACAGCCGCGGCGGGGCGACCGGGAAGAGCGCGAAGATGATGAGCCCCGCGCTCCCCGAGAGCAGGAAGGCGTTGCGGATGGCGCGGTACTCCCCCGGGTGGCCGAGCACGAGCCACGCCGCCACGATGGCGATGAACGGCCAGTGCCCCCAGATGTAGACCCAGTTCGCGAGCGTCACCAGCGCGTGCGAATGGAGGATGAGCGCCTGCAGCCGGTCCTCGATGTGGATGCCGAGCAGCTGCTCGAGCTCGACGACGCGGCTGGCGTTCCGCAGGGCGTCGGCCGTCGCGCCCTGCGTGAGCCCGCGGATGGCGAAGTAGGCGAGCACGGCGATGAACATGAGGCCGAGCTCCCGCCCGGCCGCGATGACGGCACCCTTCCCGGTGCGGGGCGCCCCGGCGGCGCGTTCCCCCTCCATGCTCCAAGTCTAGTGCGCTGCGGATGGCCTGTGGGCACCCCGCGCCCGCATCCTGCCGGGGCGCGGCAGCAGGATGCGGCCCGCCGCGGGGATCCGGTACGCTCGAACCCGACGACTTCCCGCCGGTGGATGGCCGTGCCGCTTCCCCTCGCCCTCGCCGCTGCGTTCCCCGCGCTCAGCCCGGCCGATGCCGCCGGGGCGGCCGGGCTCGCCATCTTCGCCGTCGGCCTCGCCGTTGCGGGCGTTGCGCCGCGGGTGCTCGTGCGGCGGCCGGGGCTGACGCCGCTGCTGGCGGCCGGGGCCGTGCTCTGGGGCGCGGCGCTCTTCGCGGCCTGGTACGCCTGGAGCGCGCCCGCCCGGCAGGGCGCAGGCGGCGGCGAGCCGCTGACGCTCGCCCTCACCGAGCCGGCCGCCGAAGCCGCGCTGCCGCTCGACGACCCCTTCGCCAGCATGCCCCCGGCCCAGCCCTGACCGGAACTTGACGAACGGCTGTCGAAGGGCGAGATTGCGTTTTGACAATCGAAGACCGGGAGGGCCCTTCCGCCGCTCGCCGCGCGGGAGGAGCCGGGGCAAGCCGGTGCGAATCCGGCGCTGTGCCGCAACTGTGAGGTCCCCCGCCAGCCGGGGGCCGAGCCAGAAAACCCGCCCAACCGGACCGATGATCCTTCGCGCGAAAGGGGTCGGTGCCATGGTTCGCATCACCTGAGCCCGCCGCCGAGGCGGGTTTTTCGTTCCCCCGTCCTCGCTGCCCGCCCGCTCCTCCGCCGCGCCGCGGGCTGCTGCCTCGCGCGCCAGACATCTTGCCCCCGGAGTGTCCATGAAACGTCTCGTGCTGCTCGCCGCTGCTGGCGCCGCGCTCCTGCCGGCGCTCGCCTTCGCCGCCCTCCCCGCCACCGACGCCGTCCTCAAGGGCGCCGCCTTCATCAAGACCGTCCAGCGCCCGGACGGCGGCTACGCCGAAGCGCCCGGCCAATCGATCGACGCCATCATCGCCGTCCGCGCGGCGGGCTACGACCCGCGCCTCGATGTCCAAAACGGCAAGACGTCGGCCGACTGGCTCATCGCGTACGCGCGGGCGGTCACCTCGCCCGCCGCGGCCGCGAAGGCCGCGCTCGGCGCGAAGGCGCTCGGCCTCGACCCGAAGAACGTCGGCGGCACGAACCTCATCGCCGTCGCCCAGGCCGGCTACGACGCCGAGACCGGCGCCTACGCCGACAACGCGTTCAGCCAGTCCGTCGCCATCCTCGGCCTCGCCTGCACGGGCAACCAGCCCGGCGCGAAGGCGGCCGACAACCTGAAGGCCGCGGCCGTGCAGGGCGGCGGCTGGGGCTTCGGCGGCTTCGCCGACCCGGATACGACGGCGATCGCCATCCAGGCGCTCCTCGCCGCCGGCGTACCGAAGACGGACGAGGCGATCAGCGAGGGTCTCGCCTGGCTGAAGGCGAACCAGGGCAGCGACGGCGGCTGGGGCTACGACCCGGCCGAATCGAACACCTCCTCCACCGCCTTCGCCGTGCAGGCGCTCCTCGCCCTCGGCGAGAACCCCGAATCGGCGGCCTACACGAAGAACGGCGTGAACCCGGTCCAGTACCTCCTCAGCCAGCAGCTGCCGGACGGCTCGTTCGCCGGTTATGACCCGGCGTTCGCGGCGAACCAGGTGGTGCCCGCGCTCGCCGGCCGCACCTACTGCAACGCCCCGGAAACGCCGATCACCCGCACCCGCCCGGCGGCCCAGCCGACGCCGACCCCGCAGCCGACGACGCCGGCCGCCTCGCCCACGGCCCGGCCGACCACCCCGGCGCCGCGGCCGCCGGCCACTGGCGACAGCGCCGGCCCGGTCAGCCCGGCCGGCGGCGAAGGCGCGCTCGCGCTGGCGGGGCTCGCGCTCCTCGCGGCGGGCGGCGCGGCCGCTGCCCTCGCCCGGCGGCGCAGCTGAGGCCGGCCATGCACCCGGCGAGCTGGGTCGGCTGGGTTCTCGCGGTGATGGCGGCGGCGCTCGCCACCACCAACCCGTTCTACCTGGCCGTCATCCTGCTCGCCGTGGTGCTCGTCGCCGTGCTCGCCCCGCGCGAGGGGCCCGGCGTCATCAGCTTCCGCGCGCTGGCCGTCTTCGGCGGCGTGATGTTCGCGCTCTCGCTCGGCATCGCCGCCATCAACGGCAGCTACGGCGACCACATCCTGTTCACCATCCCCGGGCCGGAGGTGCCGTCGTGGCTCGGCGGCCTCCGGCTCGGCGGCCCCGTCTCAGCGGAAGGGCTGGCGGGCGCCGCGATCCGCGGCCTCGCCATCCTCTGCATCCTCTTCGCCTACGGCGTCTTCAACGGCGCGGTCAGCCCCCACCGGGTGCTCCGCTCCACGCCGGCCGCCCTCTTCCAGGCGAGCCTCGTCGTCACCGTCGGCCTCACCCTCCTGCCCTCGAGCGTCGAAGACCTCCGCCGCGTCCGCGAGATGCGCGCGCTGCGCGGGGCGCCCGGCGGCTGGCGCGAACTGCCGGCGCTCGTCGTCCCGGCCATCGTCGGCGGGCTCGAACGCTCGCTCCGGCTGGCCGAGGCGATGGAGGCCCGCGGCTACGGCGCGAGCCCGCCCCTCCCGGCGGCGCCCCGGCTCGCCGCTGCGGCCTCGGCGCCGCTCCTCATCGCCGCGGCCTGGCTCTGGTTCTACGAAACGGACTGGCGGCCGCTCGCCGCGCTGCTGACGTTCGCCGCCGCGGCGCTCCTCTGGTGGTGGTGGCGCGCCGCCAGCCGCGCCCGCGCCGTCAGCCGGTTCGAGCGCGAGCCGCTCCCCGCCGCGGAGCGGGCCGGGCTGGCGGTGGCGGCGGGGGCCGCGCTCGGCCTCCTCGCGCTCCGGCTCACCGGCCACGGCGCGCTCACCTACAACCCGTTCGCCGGCCTGCCGCTGCCCGGCTTCGAACCGCTGCCCGCGCTGCTCGCCGCGGCCCTCGCCTGGCCGGCGGTCCTGCTCATCGCCCGGCCGGCGCCCGCCCGCGGGGCCGCCGAGCGCGACGGCCGCCTCGCCGCGGAGCCCGCGCCGTGAGCCCCCTCGCGCTGCTCGAGGGCGTGACCTACACCTACCCGGGCAGCCCCCGGCCGGCGCTCGAGGGCGTCAGCCTCGCCATCGAGCCCGGCAGCCTCGTCCTCGCGGCCGGCCCCTCCGCCAGCGGCAAGTCGACCCTCCTCCGCCTGTTCAACGGCCTCGTGCCGCAGTTCCACGGCGGCCGCATCAGCGGCAGCGCGCGGGTCGCCGGGCTCGACCCCTTCGCGGCCCCCGCGCGCCGGATGGCGCTCGAGGTCGGCATGGTCTTCCAGGAGCCGGAAGCGCAGGCCATCGCCGAGACGGTGCAGGAGGAGATCGTCTTCGGCATGGAGCAGCAGGGCATCGCCCCGGCCGAGATGCGCCGCCGGCTCGAGCGGCTCCTCGCCGAACTCGGCATCGAGCACCTCCGCGGGCGGCGGCTCGCCACGCTCTCCGGCGGCGAACGCCAGCGGGTCGCCATCGCCGCCGTCCTCGCGCTCGAACCGCGGCTGCTCGTGCTCGATGAGCCGACTTCCCAGCTCGACGGCGACGGCGCCGAGGCGGTCATCGGCGCGCTCGAAGGCCTCCGCCGCCGCGGCGACCTCGCCATCGTCGTCGCCGAGCACCGGCTGGAGCGGCTGCTGCCCCGCGCCGACGCCGTCATCGCCGTCGAAGGCGGCCGCGCCGCGCTGCTGCCGCCGGGCGAGGCCGCGGCCGTCCTCCGCTCGGTGCCGCCCGCCGTCGAGCTCGCGCGCCGGCTCGGGCTCCGGCCGCTGCCGCTGACGCTCGGCGCGGCGGCCGCCGCCTTCCGCGGGCGCGAGCTCGGGGCCGCGCCGCGCCCGCTGCCCGCGCCCGGCGCCGAACTCCTCCGCGCCGAGGGCCTCGCCGTCCGCTACGGAGCCGCCGAGGCGCTGCGCGGCGTCTCGTTCAGCCTCCGCGAGGGCGAAATCGTCGCCCTCGTCGGGCCGAACGGCAGCGGCAAGAGCACGCTCTTCCGCGCGCTCGCCGGGCTCGTCCAGCCGGCCGCCGGCGCGGTCCGCTTCGACGGTGCGCCCGCGCCGCGCGGCGCCCGCGAGCGCACCGCCCGCGCCGGCTTGGTGCCGCAGGACCCGGCCCTCGCCCTCTACCAGGAGTCCGTCGCCGCCGAGCTGGCCGAGACGCTCCGCCACCGCGGCCTGCCCCGCGGCCGTGCGGACCTCGAGGCCGCGGCCCGCGCCTGGACCGTCGACGGGCTGCTCGACCGCGACCCGCGCGACCTCTCGGTCGGGCAGCAGCAGCGCGTCGCCATCGCGGCGATGCTCGCCCACGGCCCCCGCACCTGGCTGATGGACGAACCGACGCGCGGCATGGACGGCCCGGCGAAGGCGTGGCTCGCCGCCCGGCTCCGGGAGCATGCGGCGGCCGGCGGCGCGGCCATCGTCGCGACCCACGACATCGAATCGGCGGCCCAGTTCGCGACCCGCGTCATCGGCCTGCAGGCCGGCGAGATCGTCTTCGACCTGCCGGCGGCCCGCGCCTTCGCCGCCGACGGCCCGCTGCCGACGCAGGTCGCGCGGCTCGTGCCGGGCGCCGTCACGCTCGAGGAGGTGGCCATCCCGTGCGCCGCCTGATCGCCGCCCTCGCCGCGGCTGCCGCGCTCGTCCCCTTCGCCGCCCGCGCCGACGGCGAAGCCGGGCTCGTCATCCAGGTCGGCGACCAGGTGACCACGTGGTGCGTGCCCTTCACTGGCGACAGCATCCCCGCCGAGCAGCTGCTCGCCGCGAGCGGCCTCCCGGTCGAGCAGTTCGGCGGCGGCAGCGGCCGGGTCGTCTGCGCCATCGGCCAGGTCGGCTGCTTCGATGCCGCGAACTTCGATGCCTGCTTCTGCCAGTGCAAGGGCGGCGATTGCACCTACTGGGCCTTCTTCACCCGGGCCTACGGCCGCGGCTGGGTCTACTCGTCGCTCGGCATTTCGCTGGCGAAGGCGAAGGACGGCGAGGTCCACGGCTGGAAGTGGGGCCGCGGCGGGCCCTCCAGCGCGCCCGCGCCGGCCGACATCACCTTCGAGCAGATTTGCGGCCACCCGCCGCGGGGCGGCGCCGCCCCGACGGCCGCCGCCACCGCGCCCCCGCCGACGGCGCCCGCACCGGCGACGGCCGCGCCGGGGGCGGGGGGTTCGCCCGCTGCCGCATCGCCGGCGGCCGGCACAGCCTCGCCGGCGGCCAGCCCGGCGGGCGAAACGGCCACCGCCGCGCCCTCCCCGCCGACTGCGGCGGGCGTCACCATCACGGCCGCGAGCCCGGTGCCGCCGGGCAGCACCCCGGCCGCAAGCGGCGGCAGCGCGTCCGGCGCCGGCGATGACGGCGCCGGCGGGCGGCTCGCCGGCTTCGGCGCGGTCGCCGGGGCGCTCGTGCTCGCCATCATCGGCGCGGCAGCCTGGAGGCGGCGCCGTGGCCGTTAGCCCCGCCCTCCCCCGCGCCGCCGCCCGCCCGGCCGCCGCCCGCTTCGACCCCGGCGCGCTCGTCTTCGTCCTCCTCAACGTGCTGGGGCTGTTCGCCTACCTCCACCCGTTCTTCGCGCCCGGCGTCGTCGACGAAGGGTCGGCGTGGTTCGCCCACCAGGCCGATGCGCCGGTGGTGTTCGCCGGCATCGCCGCGCTCTGCCTCATCCTCGTCGTGGCCGACCTCGCGAGCGGCGGGCTCGATAGCAAGCGGCTCGCCGTCCTCGGCGTGCTCTCGGCGCTGGCCGCGGTGCTGCGGACCATCACCCTGCCGGCGGGCGCGAACCTCTATTTCTTCCTCGTCATCCTCGGCGCATTCACCTTCGGCGCGCGGCTCGGCTTCCTGCTCGGCGCGCTGTCGTTCTTCCTGAGCGCGGTGGTGACGGGCGGGTTCGGTCCGTGGCTGCCGTTCCAGATGTTCGCAGCGGGATGGATGGGCGCGAGCGCGGGGCTGCTCGGCCGGTTCGCCGATGCGCGGGAGCTCGGGCCGCGGCCCCGGCTCGCACTGGTCATCGCCTTCGGCTCGGCCTGGGGGCTGCTCTACGGCGCGATCACGAATCTCTGGGCCTGGCCGTGGATCGTCGCCGGGCCGGATATCTCCTACCAGGCGGGCGCCGGCCCGCTCGAAACGCTTCGCCGCTACTGGAACTACTACCTGCTCACCAGCCTCGGCTGGGATCTCTTCCGGACCATCTGCAACGCGGTGGTGCTCGCGGCCGTCGGTGGGCCGATCCTCCGCGCGCTCCTCCGCTTCCGCGAGCGGTTCTCGTTCGAACGCGCCGCGCCCGGCGGCTAGCGGCCGCCACCGCCGCAGCCCGCCGGTGCGACGGCGAGCGTCGCCTGCCGGCCCGCGCCGTCGTACGCGGTGAACGTCACCGGCCCGGCGCCCTGTCCGTCGAGCGTGAGCCCGGCAATCCACTGGAGGCCGCCGGCCTGGCCGAGGTCGACGCTGACGCTTTCGCCGCCGCCGGTGGTGAAGCTGGCCGTCACCCGCACCACGGCGATGTCGTCGACCGCCTGCGCGGCGAGCGTGACGCTCGGCCGGCCGCCGGCCGTCCCGCAGGTCATGCTCGCCGAGAGGATCTGCGGCGGCTGCCCGCCCCGCCGGCCGATGACCGGCACGGCGAAGCTGTTCGCCGGCCCGGTCACCGTCACCGTCGCCGGGTAGTCGCCCTCGTCGGCGGGGAGCGCGGAGCCATCGACCCGGAGCGTGATGGTGACCGACCCGTAGGCCGGGATGGTGCCGCCCGCGGGCCCGGTGAGCCACGCCGCCGAGGGCGCGAGGCTGTACTCCGCCGCGCAGCCGGTCGCGTTCTGCAGCTGGAAGCTGGCCTGGCTGCCGGCCTGGATGACGAGCGTGCCGGTGCCCGGCGGCAGCGAGAGCGATGCCGCGCAGGGCGTCGGCGTGGCCGATGGCGCGGCGGTCGGCGTCGCGGTCGCGGTGGTCCCGGGGGCCGTCGCCGTCGGGCTGGCCCCGGCGGCCGTCGGGCTCGGCGCCGGCGTGGCGCCGCCGGCCGGCGCGGCCGTCGGCGAAGCGCCGCCCGGGCCGCCGCCGGGCGAGGGGCTCGACCCGGCCGTTGGCGAGCTGCCCGCACCCCCGGCGGATGGGGACGGGCTGCCGCCGCCCGCCGCCGTCCCGGGCGAGGGGCTGACCGGCACGATGATCGTCTGGCTCCCGCCGCCCGCCGCGGGGGTCTCGAAATCCGGGCTGCCCTGCCGCGCGCCGCTGCCGTCGTCCCGCGTGAGCGCCAGCGGGCTGAACGGCAGGACGAGCGCGAGCAGCAGCACGCCGGCCGCCACGCCCAGCAGCGCCCCGGCGCGGAGGAAGCCCGGCGAGGTGAAGCCGTGGCCGCCCTGCGGCGGGGCCGGCTGGTTCGCCGGCTGCCCGCGGCGCGGCTGCCGCGGGCGCGGCCCCGGCGCCCGGAGCAGCTGCTCGAGCCCGGCCGCGCGCACCCCGGGGGGCGCCGCCACCGGCGCGAGCCCGCCGAAGACCGCCAGCGGCGCGAGCCGCCGGCGCCGCTCGCTGCACTCGCCGCACCGCTCGACGTGGCGGTCGACCGCCTTCCGGACGTCCGGCGTCATCGTCCCGGCGGCCGCGGCCGGCGCGAGCACGGCCGCCAGCTCCTCGCATCGCTCGCCGGCCTGCTTCCAGAGGACGTAGGCGCTGATGGCGCTCTCGACCGCCTTCTTCAGCCGGTGGAGGAGGACGTACGCGTTGTTCCGCGTGATGCCGAGCGCGGCGGCGATCTCCTCCGCATCGAGCCCCTGCCGCAGGTGGAGGTCGAGCAGCGAGAGCTGGCGCGGGTCGAGCCCTGCCGCGGCTTCCCAGACGAGCTTCGCCGCGGCCGCGGCCTCTGCCGCCTCCTGCGGGCTGGCGAACCGCGAGGGGTCGACCACGTCGAAGGCGAACTCCTCGCCCTCGCTGTCGATGAGCGCGAGCGGGCGGGTCCGGCCGCGCCGCTCGAGCCGGTTGAGCGCGGTGTTCCGCGCGATGCTGAACAGCCAGCCCCGGAAGCTGGCCCCCTGCTTGAGGCCCCCGAGCGCGTTCATGGCCTTGAGGAACGTCTCCTGGGCGATGTCCGCGGCCTCGTCCCGGTCGCGCACCATGCGCGCAGCGAAGTCGTAGACGGCATCGAAGTAGCGCTCGTACAGCTGTGCGAGCGCGTCCCGGTCGCCGCCCTGCGCGGCTTCGACGAGGTCCGCGTCAGTGAGCTGGGTCATGCCAACTCCATGCGCCCGGGAGGGGGCGAAGCCCGCCGGGCAGAGGGAAGACCGCCCGGGGGTGGCTCATCTTACACCTGCGGCCCATCAGGCCCGGTTCGAACGCTCCCGCCACCAGCCTTCGAGGAAGCCTGCGCCGTAGCTCACGTGCATGGTGGCCATGGCGGCGAAGGTGAGCGCCGGGTTCGCCCCGTGGCGCTGCGCCGCCCGGTAGGCCGCGAACCCGCCGAGCCCCACGTACGCCAGCGCGAGGCCGCGGAGCGCCAGCCGCGCCGTCTTCGAAACCCTGCCGATCAGCCAGAGCGCCGGGCCGCCGGCCACCATCGCCGCGGGGGCGAAGTGCCGCGCCCGCAGCGGCCGCCCGCGCGCGAAGAGCGTCCCCTTCGCCGCCCCGTATTCGCGGTACTGCCGGGCGAGCGCATGCAGCGTCCGCCGCGGGTAGTAGCTCGAGCGGATCGCCGGGTCGAGCCAAATCTTCCCGCCCGCTTCGATGAGCCGCGCGTTGTAGCTGTCTTCGTCCGCGCCGTCGACCGTCTCGTCGAACTCGCCGACCACCTCCCACACCCGCCGGTGGTAGCAGCCGAACGGCACCGTATCGACGTAGCCCGCCTCGCTCGCGTAGCGGAACTTCGCGTTGCCGACGCCGAACGGGGAGGACATCGCCGCCGCGATCGCCCGGCCGACGGCGCCCTCGCCGATCGTCTCGATCGGGCCGCCGACGCAGGCCGCGCCGGTCCGCTTCAGCGCCTCGACGGACTGGCGGACGAAATCGGGCCGCACCGTGCTGTGCGCGCCGATGATGATCCAGCAATCGCCGCGGGCCGCCTTCATCCCTTCGTTCAGGCCGGCGACGGTGATCCGCCGCGGGTTGTCGACCAGCTCGAGCCGGGCGAAGGGCGAAGGATAGGCCCGCACCAGCTCCCGCGTCCGGTCGGTGCTGCCGCCGTCCGCGACGATGACTTCGATGCCGTCGGCGCCGTAATCCTGCGCCGCCAGCGCATCGAGCAGGGCGGTGATGTACCGCTCTTCGTTCAGGCAGGGGATGACGATGGAGACGAGCGGCCGCTCCGGCAGGGTGAGCGGCGCATCATCGAGGCGGGCGGCAGCGGCGGGTGCGGTCATGCCTCCACGCTATCACGCCCCGCCCGGCGGTCAATCCGCGCGCGGTGCCACGCCTCCACCCGGGCGGCGATGCGGACCGCGTCGTGGTGCTGTTCGACCCAGCGGCGGGAGGCCGCGCCGACCGCCTCGGCGACCACCCGGTCGTCGAGCAGCCGCTCCGCCGCCTCCGCGACCTGCGCCGGGGTCTCGGCGTGCACCACCGGCGCCTCCGCGCCATAGACGTCGGCGAAGCGGAACGAGGCGATGACCGGGCGGGCGCAGGCCATCCCCTCGAGCTCGACCATGCCGATGGCGCCTTCGTGCACCTGCCCGATGAGCACCTTATGGCGCGCCATCAGCGCCGGAAGCCGCTCCCGCGGCTGGCGCAGCAGCAGCACGACGCTCGGCAGCTGTTCGAACTCGCGCGTCAGTTCGCCGCCCGCGATGGCGGTGACCCGGAGGCCGGGCCGGCGGGCCGTCAGCTCGCGGATGCCGGCGAGGATCTTCGCCGCGCCCTTGTTCTCCGCCAGCGCGCAGATGATGAAGACATCCCGCGCATCGGGCGGCAGCGGCGCCGGCCGGAAGGTGCCGAGGTCGACCGGGTTCGGCAGGAACTCGGCATCCGGCCGCACGGCCCGGCACCACGGTTCGAGGTCCGGCGTCGAATAATAGACGTGGGCCGCGCGGCGCATCGCCAGCCGGATGAGCCCCCGCCACGGCCGCCGGGCGAGGTCGCGCACGTCGTCGCCGTGGCAGTGGAGGACGTAGGGCACGCCGGCGAGCACGCCGACGAGCCCGAGGTAGGCGTAGTGGATGTGGACCGCGTCGTAGCGGCCGCGCCGGAGCCGCCACGCAAGCCGGAGCCAGTCGGCCAGCCGCAGGGGCGCCACCGCCAGCTTCAGCAGCGGCGGCAGGCCCGCGCCGTACAGCCGGGGCTGGAGCAGCTCTGTCTCGTGGCCGCGCGCGCGCAGGCCGGCCGCCAGTTCGGAGGCGACGGAAGCGACGTCGTTGACCTGCGCGAACCGCATCAGGCTGCCGGCGCCGCGGGGACGGGCTCGCCCCGGATGATCGCCTGCGCCACCGCTTCGACCCGGTCGACGATTCGGCCGAGGCCGTGGTGCCGCTCGACCCACGCGCGGCCGGCCGCGCCCGCCCGGTCCCGGACCGCGGGGTCGTTCGCCAGCCGCTCGACGATGCGGGCGATGTCGTCGCCGTCGACGGCGGAGAAGAAGGGCGGCGGCTCGCTGTAGCCCCCGCGCTCGTTGAACCAGGTGACGACCGGCCGGCCGCAGGCCATCGCCTCCAGCTCCGCCATGCCCGCCGAGCCGAGCCGCGCCTGCCCGATGACGATGCCGTGCTCGTCGATGATCTGCGGCAGGCGGGCGCGCGGGTGCCGCGCGTAGAGCGTGACGTTCGGCAGCGCCCGGAACGCTTCGGTGTACTCGCCACCGCCGAAGGCATCGATGCGCAGGTCCGGCACGCGCTCGGCGAGCAGCCGGCAGGCGCGCAGGATGCGCTCCGCGCCCTTCACCTTCGTGAGCGCGCAGGCCACCCACGCCGCGCGGTGGGCCGAGGCCGGCGTCCGCGGCGCGAAGAGGGACGTGTCGATCGGGTTCGGCAGGAACTCGGCGTCCGGCCGCAGCGGCAGCACCCACGCCGCGAGGTCCGGCGTCGAATAGAACACGTGGCGCGCTGCCCGCACGGCGTTCGCGATGAGCGGCCGGGTCACGGGCGTCCCGCCGCGGAGGTCCGTCCCGTGGCAGTGGAGGATGTAGGGGAAGCCGCCCAGCGCGCCGATGTTGCCGAGGTAGGCGTAGTGGATGTGGACGAGGTCGTACCGCCCGGCCCTGATCCGCCGAATGAGGTCGAGCCAGTCGAGCGCGCGGATGGGGCCGGTGACGGGCTTGATGTTCGGGGGGAGCTTCGCGCCGACCAGCCGGGGGTAGAAGTAGTCGACCGTGTGGCCGCGCGCCCGAAGCCCGGCCCCGATCTCGGTCGCCACGGAGGCGATGTCGTTGATCTCGGCGATCCGCATCGGGCTCACCCCTCGCCCGGGCGCCGCGACGGGCTCAGCCACTCCAGCGAGAAGATAGCGACGAGGCCGAAGATGACCGTGACGGCGAGGGCGACGGCCACGCGGCCCGCCAGCGACCCGGCCAGCCCGCCGGAGAACGAGTAGCTCACCTCGAGCCGGCTTTCCGCGCTGCCGACGGCGATTTGGGCATTCCCGAGGTTGACGAAAGCGGAATCGCGCACCTGCCGGAGGCCGCGCACTTCGTTCAGGAGCGCCTGCGTGGCGCTGTCCAGCTGCTGCTCCGGGAGCGCGGGCGCGAGGCTGGCGTATTCGCGGAGCGCCGCCTCGAGCGAGGCGACCCGGGCGCTCAGGACGGCCTGCGCCTGCCCCGCCTGCACCGGCTGGCCGATGACCGCCGCCGCGGCCGCGGCCGCCGCCTCCGGGCTGGCGCTGCCGATGCTCGCGAGGGCGCCCTTCGCCTCCGCCAGCTGCCGCTCCAGCACGGCCCGCTGTTCGGTCACGAACACCAGCGGGTTCGTATCGCCGCGCGTCTCGACCAGCGCCGCGAGGTCGATGCCGCGGCCGGCCGTGGCCGCCTCGAGCCGCCGGTAGGCGTCCTGGTACGTTGCTTCGGCGTTCGCCGCCACCTGCCGCCGCCGCTCCACGAAGCGCGTCCGGAAGAGCCCATCGGGCGCGGTGTACTCCCGCGTGTAGACGTCGACGAACGCCTGCCGGTAGCGCTCCGCTTTCGCCTTGTCCGGGTCCGAAATCGAGACGGTGAGGATGCCGCGCGAAATCCCGTCGCCCACCGAGATCGGGAAGAGGCTGACGCTGAAGCGGGCGTAGTCGAAATCGGGCTCGCCGATCGCCTCGATGACCTTCTGCTTGAACGCCGGGTCGGAGGTCATCGCCTGCGCTTCGAAAATCCGCAGCCCCCGGTCGCCGCCGACGACGAGGTCGTGGACCGTCGTATCGAGCGTCATGGTGGCGACGGCGGTGGAGCCGCCGGTGACCGCGCCCACCGCGAGCGCGGCGAGGATGCCGAGCGCGGCGAAGGGGAGGAAGACCCACCAGCGGCGCCGGATGACCTGGACGTCGCGCTGGAGGCCGCTGGTTTCGGTGGGCATCGCGGGGTATGGTAGGTTCGCCCGGTTTCCGGGGTCAATCGTGAGAACGTTCACGAGGTTTCCGTGCCCCATCTCGACCTCGCGCTCGTGGTCTTCGTGCAGGCGGCCCTCCTCGCCGCGGTCATCATCCTCCGCGAGCCGAAGCTGCTCATCCCGGCCGTCGTCATCGGCCTCCCGTTCGAATACCTGCAGACCGAAACGGTCGGCATGCTCGGCGAAAGCGGCGTGGGCGGCGCCATCCGCGCGATGCTGAACCCGGGCAAGGCCGCGATGGCCGCCACCATCGTCGTCGCTGCCTGGCGCGCCCGCTACGAGCCCCGGCGCCTCTTCCCCCGCTCCGGCGTGCTCCTCGGCGCGCTCGTCATCGTCGCCATCTCCATCCTCGGCCTCGGCTGGTCCGATGTGCAGCGGCCGAACAACGCGACGCTCATCCTCCTCATGTACGTGGCCTTCCTGTTCGCCGCGCCGTCGCTCATCGAAGACCGGCGCGACCTCGAGCGGATCATGGCGGCCTTCTTCCTCGCAGCGATCGGGCTCTCCGTGCTGGCCGTCGCGCAGCGCGTCCTCGGCGTCTTCCAGTGGCGCGCCGTCCTCGTCCAGTCCGATGCGTACAGCTATCGTTCGAACGCCACCTTCGCGGACCCGAACAACCTCGCGCGCTTCCTCGCCATCACGATGGCGCTGGCGGCGGCGGCCATCCTCGCCCTGGGGCCGCGCCGGCTCACGGTCTACCTGGCGGTGCCCGCGCTCATCCTTTCGGCGCCGGCGCTCATCGCGACCGCCTCCCGCTCCGGCTGGCTCGGCATGCTGATGGCCTGCTTCCTCGTCGTGGTGCTGGCGCCCGTTCCGCGCTACACGAAGCTGCGCATCAACGCGGCCGCCTTCGGCACGCTCGGCGCGCTCCTCCTCCTCCTGCTCATCCAGGGCGGCTCCGATGCGGCCCGGGTGCGCTCGCTCGCCCACGGCGTCGATGCGGTGCTCGGCGTCCGCCAGTTCCTCATCCGCGCCGGCTGGGAGATGTTCAAGGACAATCCGCTGTTCGGCGTCGGCACCGGCGGCTACCAGAACGCCCTCCTGCTCGTCTACAACTGGGTGATGCCCTACTGGGCGAAGACGTCGCTCTCCCACACCTCCTTCATCAGCATCCTCGCGGAGTGGGGCCTGCTCGGCGTCGCCGCCTTCGGATTCTTCGCGGCCCGGGTGGGCGCCGCCTGCGCGCGCGTCTACCGCGCGGCCCGCGGCCCGTGGCAGCGGATGCTCGGGGGCTGGCTCATCGCCGCCTTCATCGAAATCCTCTTCCAGTCGCAGTCCGAAGGCCGGCTGTTCGAAGAGCCGTACCTCTGGGTGCTGCTGGCGCTCCTCGCCGCGCTCGAAATGGGGGCCGCCGCCCGCGAGCCTGCGCCGGCCCCGGCACCGGCCGCCGCCGGGAGCGCGCCGGCTTCCCCCGCTGCGCCGCCCGCACCGGCCGGCGCGCCGGCCTGATCGCTCCCCGCGCGGCCGGGCGGTAGCATGAGCGCGATGTACACCGTGCTCGCCGGCGGCGTCGGCGCTTCGCGCTTCCTGCAGGGGCTGGCGATGGCCGTCCCCCCGCGCGACATCACCGTCATCTCCAACACCGGCGACGACCTCGAATTCGCCGGCCTCCACGTTTCGCCCGATACCGACATCGTCATCTACGCGCTCGCCGGCGCGGTGAACCCGGAGACCGGCTGGGGCCTCGCCGGCGACACCTTCGCCGTCGTCGAAGCCCTCCAGCGGTTCGGCTACGAGCGCTGGTTCAACCTCGGTGATCGCGACCTCGCGACGGCGCTCCACCGCACCCGCCTCCTCCGCGAAGGCTGGCCGATGCACCGCGTCGCGGCCGACCTCGCCCGCGCGTGGGGCCTCGAGTGCCGCATCCTGCCGATGAGCGATGAGCCCGTGCGCACCATCGTCCTCGGCCCGGGCGGCGAGCTCCCCTTCCAGGAGTACATGGTCCGCCTCCGCGCGGAGCCGGAGGTGCAGGGCTTCCGCTTCGCCGGCGCGGAAGCGGCCCGTCCGGCCCCCGGCGTCCTCGAGGCGGTCCGCGAAGCCCGCGCCGTCATCCTCGCGCCGAGCAACCCGTTCGTCAGCATCGGCCCGATCCTCGCTGTGCCGGGCATCCGCGAGGCGCTGGCGGAGACGCGGGCAGTCCGGGCCGCCATCAGCCCGGTCATCGCCGGCCAGGTGGTCAAAGGCCCCGCCGGCAGGATGCTCGCCGCCCTCGGCCACGAGGTTTCGGCCCTCGGCGTGGCGCGGCTCTACGCCGGGCTCATCGACCTCTTCGTGCTCGATACGGCCGACGCCGCCCTCGCGCCGGCGGTGGAGGCGCTCGGCATGCGCGCGCTCGTCACCGAGACGCTGATGACGACGCCGGAGCGGAAGCGCGAGCTGGCGGCGGCGGTGCTCGCAGCCCTGGAGGGTGCCCGGTGAGCCTGCCCGTCCTCATCCCCGTCAACCGGCTCGACCGGGCGAAGGGCCGCCTCGCGCCGCTCCTCACGGAAGCCGAGCGCGAGGAGCTGTCGCTCATCACGCTGGAGACCGTCGCCCATGCCGCCGGCGCCGCGGCCGTCATCCTCACGGCCGACCCGCGCGTGCGCGAGCGGATGGCCGGCCGCTACCGCGTGCTCGAGGAAGACCCGGCCGCCGAGGGCCTGAACGCCCAGCTCGAGGCGGCCATCGCCCGCCTCCGGGCCGACGGCACGGTCGCCGACCGCCTCCTCATCCTCCACGCCGACCTCCCGCTCGTCCGCGCCTGGACCATCGAGACGCTCGACGCCGAAGACCCCGGCCCGGGGAGCGCCGTCCTCGTCCGCAGCGCCGACGGCGGCACGAACGCGATGCTGCTCCACCCGCCGGGGCGCTTCCCGCTCGCCTACGGCCCGGGCAGCTTCGAACGGCACGCCGCCGCCGCCCGCGCCGCCGGGATGCAGGTCATCGAAAGCGACAACCGCGAGCTGAAGCTCGACCTCGATACGCCCGCCGACGTGGCCGAGCTGCTCCGCACCGCCCGCGGCCAGCAGACGGCCGCCGGCCACTACCTGCTCGCCATCGGCGCCGACCGGCGGCTGGCGGAGGCCCGCGCGTGAGGGTCGCGCTCGCCGCGCTGGCCGCCCTGCTGCTCGCGGCCGGCGCCGCCTGCGGCTCCGAACGGCAGACCGCGCCGCCCCGTCCGACGCCCACGCCCACGCTCGAAGGCGCCCGGCCCGCCGGCGAACGGACCGTCACCGATATGGCCGGCCGCGAAGTCCACCTCCCGGCGCGCATCGAACGGGTCGTCGTCACCGCGCCGGCCGCCGCCGACTACGCCCGCGCGCTCGGCCTGCAGGTCATCGGCCAGCCCTCCGACATCCCCGCGGCGGAGGGCGCCCGGCCGGTCGGCTCGACGCTAAACCCCGATTTCCCCGCCATCGCCGCGCTCGCGCCGGACCTCGTCATCGGCGACGCCGCCGTGCAGGGCGCGCGCATCCCGGATTTCGACCGCTTCACGGTGCCGGTTTACCTCGTGAAGGCGGCCGACTACCTGGCGATCCTCGACGCCGTCGAGCGGCTCGGCGAGGCCGTCGGCCGGCAGGAGGAGGCAGCGGCCCTCCGCGCCGACCTCGAAGGGCGGGTGGTGGCGGCCGCGCTCGCCGCGCGCGAGCGCCGGGCCGCGCAGGGCGGCCTCCGCGTCCTCGTCCTCACCGGCGCGGGGCGCGACGTCTTCGCGGCCGGCCCGGCGACCTACATCGGCAACCTGCTCAGCATGCTCGGCGCCGAAAACGCGCTCGCGAACCCGCCCGAGGGCGGCCCGCTGCCCGGCTTCGGCGTCATCGACCCCGGCGCGGCGGCCCTGCTCGCGCCCGATGTCGTCCTCGTCCTGCCCGCCGGCGACGGCGGCCTCGATACGCTCATCCGCACGGACCCGGCATGGGCCGCGGCCCCCGCGGTGCGGAGCGGCCGCGTCTACGCCATCGACCGGATGCTCTTCCTCCGCGCGCCGGGGCCGCGCGTCGCCGAGGCGATCGAGACGCTGCTCGGCCTCCTCTGGCCGGCGCGCTAACCCTGCGCCTGCGCGGCCGCCATCGCCTCGAGGATGAGCGGGTGCGGCCGCTCCTCCAGCGTATCCAGCACCTCGTACGCGCGCAGGTCGTGGATCGCCGAGAGCGAGCGCCGGAGCATCGCCTTCGCCAGCTCGACGCCCCGGTCGTTGGCGAGGTCGATCGACCCGGCGGACACCACCGGGTAGGTGAGGCACCACATCACCGTCATCCGGTAGTCCTCCCAGCACTGCTCCCACGGGTACTCGCGCACGCCGTGCTCCACGAGCGTCTCGTGGTACGCCCGCACGATGTCGCGTTCGTGCGCCTTCCGCACGGCGGGGTCGACCGATTGGCTCATGAAATAGCCGATGTCGTACGGCCCGCGCGCCTTCACGGCGATCTGCCAGTCGACGAGCGTGAGCGGCGCATCGCCCTCCGGGCTGCCCCAGAAGACGTTGTCGAGCCGGAGGTCGCCGTGGCAGAGCGTCTCGGGCGCGCCGGAGAAGCGGTCCTGCATCGGGTTCATCCGGTGCATGTAGCGCAGCACCATCTCGCGCTCGAAGTCGGTCAGCTCGCCGCCGAAGTTCTGGAGGAACGGCTCGACCGCCTGGGCGAAGGCGACGGCCGCCATCAGGTTCACCGGGTCGTTCCCGCGCGGGACCCAGTCGAGCGCCTCGAGCTCCGGCGAATTCCACCAGCGGGCGTGGAGCCGGCCGATTTCCCGGACGAGGGTGTAGCACTCCTCGGCGCTGGCGCCGGCCACCTGGTCGCCGAGGCGGAGCCCGCCGAGGTCCTCCATGAGGATGACGTACTGCACCGTCTCCGGGTCGCCGGCGGCGTAGTAGGCGCGGGCGCTGCGCACACCGATCCGGTCGGCGAGCTCGTCATAGATGCGCCGTTCTTTCTCATAGAAGCCGAGCATGTGGGCGACGCCGCGCCCGCCGGGGTCGGCCGTCGGGATCTTGGCGATGAGCGTCGCCGGCGCGCCGGGCTCCTCCCGGTCGTAGACGAGGGTGATGCGGGCGAGCTCGCCGAGGATGCCGACCCCGGCGCCGATGCGCTCGCGCGGGGCCTCGACGACGCGCGCCTCGCGGAGGTGGCCCCGCTCCCGCAGCGCGGCGGTGAGCCACTCCGGCGTGACGTCGTCCATCGTGGCGGGAATGGAAAGGCTGGTCATTCAGCAAACCCCCCGGGCGAACAGATTCGAGGAATCTAGCACCCGGGGGGCTTCGGAGCGATGCGCGCGCTTGCGCTGTTAACCTGCCGCTACATCAGCGGCGGCGGCGCCTTCGGCGGGTCGCGCCGCTCGACGACGAGCAGCGTGACGATCGCCGCCACCACCGTCACGCCGAGGCTGATGCCGCCGAGGATCGCGACGGTGTCGCGCGTCCGCCGGCTCACCTGGTCGATATCGCCGAGGAAGACGGAGACGGTGAAGATGGCCGTCAGCCCGAGGAAGGCGGCTGCCGGGGCGAGCGCCTCCCACTTGCCGCGCTGCGCGAGGTAGCCGAACGCGAGCCCGGCGATCGCGAAGAAGGGGATGAACGAGACGAGCCACTCGCGGTGGTTGTCCCACGAATCCCGCAGCTCGAACATCGCCACGGTGAAGAGGAGGGCGAAGACGGCGCCGAAGCCGTAGCCCCAGAAGCGGGCGGCGATGTCTTTCCACGTGACGGCCGGGCCTTTCGGCCGCGTCGCGCGGTCGTGGATGAACTCGGATTTCTGCGGTTCGAACGGAGCAGGGAGGGAGAAATCGGCCATCGTGGGCCGATTGTGGCCGGGAACGCCGGCTTCCGGCAAGCGCTCAGGCGCTGAGGGCAGCCTGCCGCGCGGTGATCGCTTCGAGCCAGCGCCGGTCGCGGCCGTTCGGCCGGCGGTCCAGCCGCTCTTCGAGGATCGCCCGCGCCTGCTCCAACCGGCCCGCCCGCGCGCAGGCCTCGATGAGTGTCTCCTCGAAGACGTCGCGCTGGGCGTGGCTGCCGCCGAGCCGGATGAACTCCGGCCGCGCGAGCTGGAAGAGGTTCGCTGCCCGGCTCCAGTCGCCGTGGGCGAAGGCGAGGTACGCCTCGCCGAGCGTCACCAGCATCGGGCCGGCGTTCAGCTTGCCGCCGGCGGCGCGGTCGCGCAGCTGGCCGACGAGCGTGGCGAGCCGGGCCGTGTCGTTCGCGGCGCACCACGCGATGAGGCAGTGCACATCGGCCCAGGTGATCCCGGCGCGGGGGAAGTTTTCCGCCGCATACGCGGCCACCTCGCCCCACGGCAGCTCCTCCGCCGGCCGCTCGGTGAGCGTGCACCGCCAGAGCAGCGAGGCCGCATCGGCGATCGTGCCGAGCGGCGGCGAGGTCGCCACCGTCGGCCGGATAACGCGGTCGTAGAGGTCCAGCACCCGGTCGAAATTCCCCGCCGCGAGCTCGAAGAGGGCGAGGTGCCAGTGGTTGTGGACGTAGAGCTGGTGGGCCGGGTCGTAGCCGATGAGCCACTCGCGCAGGAAGCCGGCCCCGCCCTCGGCGTCGCCGGTTTCGTAGGCGATGTGGGCGACGGTGTGGGAGGCGTGGCCGTTGCGCGGGTTGCCCGCGAGCGAGCGCTCGACCGCCTGCCGCGCTTCGTCGTGGCGGAACAGCTCGTTGTAGGCGAAGGCGAGCTGCGAGAGGAACCACCAGTCGTCGCCGTAGGCCGGGGCGAGCGGTTCGAGCAGGGCGAGCTGCTCGTCGTTCCGCTCGAGCCGGCCGCTGAAGCCGATGAGGCCGTAGACGCCCGTCGCCTGCGAGAGCACGAAGGCATCGCGCGGGAACTCGGCGATGTGCGCGCGGAGCTTCTCGAGGGCGGTGCGGCTGTCGCCCGCGATGGCGGCGGCGATGCATTCGACGTGCTGGCGTTCGCGCCGGGTGGCGCCGCCGACCACCTGCTGGGCCCGCGCCGCCGCCTCCCGCGCCTCCAGCGGGCGGGCGCGGAACTGGAGCATCCGCGCCTCGGCGATGTGGGCGAGGGCGAAGCCCGGGTCCTCCTGCCGCGCCTCGCGGAAACAGTCTTCGGCCTCGGCCTCGGCGGCGAGGGCGTGGTCGAGCCCGCGGCAGTAGGCCTCGGCGGCGTTCGCAGAGGTCGTCGACAGCGGCAACCCGTACCGGTCGGTGAACGGCATGGCATCCCCCCGGGGCGGCGTGCGCGCATTCTAGGCCAGCGGCGCGCCGGCCGCGCGGGTCAGGTGCCGCCGCCGCTCCCCTTCGGTACGGGGAAGAGCGCCCAGAGCCCGTTGTGGTCGCTGGCGTAGAGCAGCCGGCCGTCGGCCAGCCGCGCGGGCCGGTCGGCGAGCGGCCCTGCCACGGACGCGCTCCAGCCGGCGGAGAAGATGAACGACGTCCGCGCCGTGGGCGGCGGCTGCTCGCCGATGACGGCGGGCCGGCAGCAGGTGGCCGGGTTCGTCACCGCCAGCGGGTCCTCGAAGCCGAGCGCGCGGATCGCCTCGTAGGCGGGCGAGCCGGGCGGGTCGGAGAGGTCGGCGAGGATGATCGCCGGGCCGCCGCCGCGCTGCGCCTGCACGAACTCCGCGAACGATTCGGCCTGCTGCCCGCGGAGCCGCTCGCTGCCCCCCGTGAGGTGGGTGATGAAGGCATCGATGGTCGGCAGGGCGGGCGGCCCCTTGATCCGGACGTGGAGCGCGGCCCGCCCCTCCGTCTCGCTCGTGCGGGGATTCAGCCACGTCGGCGTCGCGCCCTGCACCACCCAGCGGTCGCTCCGGACGAGGACGAGTTCGCCTTCTTCGAAGCCGATCTGCTTCGCCAGCTCCCGGTTCTGGGCCTCCGTCCGGCCGGTGAACCACGGGTTCGCCTGCACGAAGAGCGGCTCCATCTTCAGCTCGGCGGCGAGCTTCGCCACGGCCGAGCCGTGGGTCGCCGTCCACGTCGCTTCGCTGAAGCCGGCGAGGTCCGGCCGGTAGCTCCGCAGCTCCTCGGCCACCAGCTTCAGCCGGTCTTCGAACGTGTCGCCGGCGGTGGTGTCGTTGGCGTCGGTCGCGATGGGGCTCATCAGGTTCAGGTAGGCGACCCGGAACTCGGTCGGCTCGGGCGTGGGCTCCGGCGTCGGCACCGGCTTCGTCGGCGTCGGCTCCGGGGTTTCGACCGGCCGGGCGTAGCTGTCGCTCGGCGGCTTCGAGGAGCAGGCGGCGGCGAGGCTCCCCGCCGAGAGCGCGCCGAGGCCGATGAGGAAGCGCCGCCGGCTCAGCATTGACATTCCCCCGCGGGCGCTGCTGTAGTGAACCGTACCGGCGATGACGGAGACGAGTAGCGCCGCATCGGCCGTCCAGCGAGCCCCGCGCGGTGGAAGGGGGCACGGCACGGCAGCGCGAAGATCCCTCCCGAGCCCCCGGCCGAACGGCGCCGCGCGCGCCCAGTAGACCCGGGCGGAGGCCCACCGTTAGCAGGGGCAGGGGCGTGACAGCGCCCCACGAGGGCCCGCCGCGAGGCGGGAACCAGGGTGGTACCGCGGGCGCGCGCGCCCGTCCCTGGAGCGGGGGCAGGCGCGCGCTGTCGTGTCCGGGCCTCCGTGCGCGCAACCATCTCTCGCCGAAGGGTACGATACCGCGGCCCTCCGCGGCCTTCGCCCATCGCGCCCGCCGGCGTCAATGCTGCTTTCCGCACCGGAGGCCACCGTGTTCCGACCCGTCGACCCGAAGGTCAGCTTCCCCGCCCTCGAAGAGCGCATCCTCCAGTTCTGGAAAGAACAGCGCATCTTCGAAAAGAGCATCGAGCAGCGCCCCGAAGACAACCTCTTCGTCTTCTACGAAGGCCCGCCCACGGCCAACGCCCGGCCCGGCATCCACCACGTCCTCTCCCGCGTCTTCAAAGACCTCGTCCCCCGGTACCGCACGATGCGCGGCTACCGCGTGCCCCGCAAAGGCGGCTGGGATACCCACGGCCTGCCCGTCGAGCTCGAAATCGAAAAAGAGCTCGGCCTCAAATCGAAGCCCGAGATCGAGGCCTACGGCATCGCCGCCTTCAACGAAAAGTGCAAGGAGTCCGTCTCCCGCTACGTCGAAGAGTGGACCCGCCTGAGCGAGCGCATCGCCTTCTGGGCCGATTACGACCACCCGTACGTCACCTACGACAACGGCTACATCGAAACCTGCTGGTGGATCTTCAAGCAGCTCTGGGATGCCGGGCTGGTCTACCAGGACTACCGCTCCACGCCCCACTGCCCGCGCTGCGGCACCAGCCTCTCCGACCACGAAGTCGCCCTCGGCTACCAGGATGATGTGCCGGACCCGTCCGTCTTCGTGAAGTTCCGCATCCCGGGCGATGCCCTCGCCGCGGCCGGCTACCGCGCGCCCGGGCCGCTCGCCCTCGTCGCCTGGACGACGACGCCGTGGACGCTCCCGGGGAATGTCGCCCTCGCCGTCAAGGCCGATGCCGAGTACGGCGTGTACGAACTGGAGGGCGAGGCGGTCATCCTCGCCGCGGCGCTCGCGCCGAAGGTCCTCGGCGGCGAACCGCAGCCAGCCGCCCGCCTCCGCGGCGAGCAGCTCGTCGGCCTCGCCTACGAACCGCTCTACCGCCCCGAGGCGCTCGGCCACCCGGTGATGCGCTTCGGCGACGACGGCCGCCTTCGGCCCCTCGCGCCCGGCGAATCGACCGACGGCCTCCGGCGCGTCATCGCCGCCGACTACGTCTCGCTGGAGGACGGCTCCGGCATCGTCCACATCGCCCCGGCGTTCGGCGGCGAGGACTTCGAGGAGGGCAAGCAGTACCGGCTGCTGTTCGCGCAGCCGATCGACCTCCGCGGCATCATGGCCGAGGGGCTGCCCGGCGCCGGCACGTTCGCCAAGCAGGCCGACCGCGAGGTCGAGCGCGACCTCGAAGAGCGCGGGCTGCTGCTGAAGAAGGGCACCATCCGGCACACCTATCCCTTCTGCTGGCGCTGCGGCACGCCGCTCCTCTACTACGCCAAACCGAGCTGGTACCTCCGCACCACGGCCCTCCGCGGGCAGCTGCTCGCCGGCAACGAGCGGATCAACTGGTATCCCGAGCACATCAAGCACGGCCGCTTCGGCAACTGGCTCGCGAACAACATCGACTGGGCCGTCAGCCGCGAACGGTACTGGGGCACGCCGCTCCCCTTCTGGCGCTGCGAGGCCTGCGGCGAAGCCGCCTGCATCGGCTCGAAGGCCGAGCTCATCGAGCGCGCCGAGGACCGCGCCGCCGCCGAAGCGCTCGACGACCTCCACCGGCCGTACGTCGATGCCGTCACCATCCGCTGCGCGGCCTGCGGCGGCACCGCCCGGCGCGTCCCCGAAGTCGCCGACGCGTGGTTCGACAGCGGCGCGATGCCGTATGCCCAGTGGCACTTCCCCTTCGAACACGAGGCGGAGTTCCGCCGCCACTTCCCGGCCGATTTCATCTGCGAGGCGATCGACCAGACGCGCGGCTGGTTCTACACCCTCCACGCCGAGGCCACCCTGCTGAAGGCCGCCGGCGCCATCCCGGATGGCATCGCCTACAAGAACGTCATCTGCCTCGGCCACATCAACGACGAAAAAGGCAACAAGATGTCGAAGAGCCGGGGCAACACCGTCGACCCGTGGACGGTGATCGAGAAGCACGGCGCCGATGCGACCCGCTGGTACATGTACGCCGCCAGCCCCGCCGGCATGCCCCGCCGCTTCAGCGCCGGCCTCGTGGAGGAGGGCCTCCGGCGCTTCCTCCTCACCCTCTGGAACACCTACAGCTTCTTCGTCAGCTACGCCAACATCGACGGCTTCCGGCCCTCCGGCGGCCGGTTCGAACCGGCGGCCGAGATCGACAGGTGGCTGCTGAGCGAGCTGAACGCCCTCGTCGCGAAGGTCACCGCCGAGCTCGAGGAGTACGACCCGACGGACGCCGCCCGCGCCATCGAAGCCTTCGTCGACGACCTTTCGAACTGGTACGTGCGCCGCTCCCGCCGCCGCTTCTGGCGGGGCGCTGCCGAAGGCGACGCCGACAAGCAGAGCGCCTACGAAACGCTCTACGCGGCGCTCGTGACGCTCGCGAAGCTGCTCGCGCCGTTCACCCCGTTCGTCGCCGAGGAGCTCTGGCAGAACCTCGTCCGCTCCGTCGACCCCGCCGCGCCGGAGAGCGTCCACCTCGCCGCATGGCCGGAGGCCGACGCCAGCCGCATCGACGACCGGCTGAACGCCGAGACCCAGCTCATCAAGCGGCTCTGCTCGCTCGGCCGGGCCGCCCGCGCGAAGGCCAGCATCAAGGTCCGCCAGCCTGTCGCCGAAGTCGTCGTGAAGCTGCGCGATGCCGCCGAGGCTGCCGTCGTCGAACGGAACCGCCACCTCGTCCTCGAAGAACTGAACGCGAAGGCGCTCCGCCTCATCGACGACGAGACCGAGGTGGTGGCCTACGACGTGAAGCCGAACCTCCCCGTCCTCGGCCCGAAGCACGGCCAGGCGGTCGGCGCCATCCGGCAGGGGCTCGCCGCGCTCGACCCGGCGGAGGTGGCCGCCGCCGTCCGCCGTGGGCGCGGCCTCACGGTGGCCGGCATCGAGCTCGAGCCCGGCGACATCCTGCTGCAGGCGCAGGACCGGGAGGGCTACGCCGCCGCGCAGGAGGCCGGCTACACCGTCGCCGTGACGACCGCCATCACGCCCGAACTCGCCGACGAGGGGCTCGCCCGCGAAATCGTCCGCCGGCTGCAGGACCTCCGCCGCGAGGCCGGCTTCGAGCTGGCCGACCGCATCCGCGCGTGGGTCGCCGGCGACGCCGAGGTGGAGCGGGTGGTCGCCAGCCACGCCGCCTACATCAGCGGGGAGACGCTAGCCATCGAACTCACCGCCGGCGAGCCGCCGGCCGGCGCCGTCCGCGCCGAGGAAGACCTCGACGGCAGCCGCACGGTCTTCGGCGTCCAGCGCGTGAGCTGAGCGCCCGGCGCGGTCGTTCGCTGCACGTTAACGGTCTGCACACGAAACGCTCACGCGTGCCGTATAGTGTGCGAAGCCGAATCCCCGCGCACGCGGGGAGCGGGGGACCCAACCACTCGGGGTGAATCGCGCGCGAGCGCGTAGGCAACTCCCAATGCCGAACCCGGCAGCTAACCTCGCAGGCTCTTGGGAGAGACGCGGCACCTGAAAGCCCGGTCTCTCGACGAACCCGGCGGCCCGCCTCCCGGCGGCGCCGCCACCGAGATCGTCTCCGGGGGAACACGGGTGTCCGCCGCCGCGCCGTCGCTCCGCTTCGAACGCACGCTCACCTACGCCGCGCGCTTCACCGCGCAAGCGTCCCAGAACATCTGGCTGGCTGCGCTCTTCCTCGTCGCGGGCACCAGTTCGAAGCCCGCGCTCGACCTTTCGAGCCTCTTCATCGCGATGCTCATCCCGTCCATCGTGCTCGGGCTGCCGGGCGGCTCGCTCGCCGACCGGCTCGGGCCGGGGCGGGGCTACGCCGCGGGGGCGCTGCTCCGGCTGCTCCCCGTGGCGGCCGGCATCTGGTGGCTCGATGGCGGCACCAGCGCGTGGGTGCTCGCCTTCCTCTACTCCACCGGTTCGCAGGTCTTCACCCCGGCCGAACTCGCCCTCGTGCGCCCCCTGCAGGATGCGCACGTCGGCCGGGTGCACTCGTGGTTCGCCGCGCTCCAGTACGCGGGGCAGGGCGCTGGCATGCTCGTGCTCGCCCCCGCGCTCTACTTCCTTGGCGGTCCCACGGCCATGGTCATCGGCGCCGCAGTCGGTTTGTCCCTCCTCTTTCTCCTGACCGTGGTGCTGGCCGTGCGTGTCGCTCCGCTGGCGCGGGCGTTTGCCGCTGGCAGCGCCCGCGCCGCGCTCTCCTTCGGCGCGACGATGCGGTTCTTCGGCCGCGAATCGATCGCCCGCTACGCCGTCATCGCCCTCGGCCTCAAGATGGTCGTCTCCAAGGGCATCGTCGTCGCGCTCCCGTTCTACCTCGAGCGCGACCTCGGCCTCGGCTGGGAGGCGATCGCCTACCTGTTCGTGCCGGGCATCCTCGGCGTCCTCGCCGGGCTCTGGTGGTGCAGCCGCGAACTCACCCTCGCCCGCGCCCACGAGGTGCTGCGCCTCTCGCTCCTCGGGCTCGTCGCCGCGCTCGCCGCGCTGGCGGCGCTCGATTACGGCATCACGGCGGTCGCCCAGTACAGCCACATCCCGCCCGTCGCCCGGCTCGAAGCGGAGATGAACACCACCTTCGCGGTCGCCATCCCGGTCGCCTTCCTGCTCGGCGCGTCGCTCTCTGGCCTGCTCATCGCCGGCCGCGTCGCCCTCACCGAGACGGCCCCGCCGGGCCAGCACGGCCGCGTCTTCGCCGTGCAGCTCACCATCACGGAGACGGCGATTTCGCTGCCGCTCCTCGCCCTCGGCATCGGGACCACCTACGCCGGCGCGCGGGTCACGCTCGCAGGGATGGCGCTCCTCGTGGCCGGCTTCCTCCTGCTCGCCGAACTCGACCGCGCCCGCTCGCTGTTCGCCCGGCGGCCGGCGCTCGAACCGGAGGCCGCGCCCTCGCCCTCAGCCGGCGCGTGACCGCATCCGGGCGAGGATCGCCGCGACCGCCGGCTCGCCGACGCGGAACGCCTTCAGCGTGTGGCGGCTCATCTCCAGCGCCAGCTCCAGCTCGCCCAGCACCGCCTCGTCCGCGCCGTGCTCTTCGAGGAACGCCCGCTCGCCTTCGCTGTGCGTCCGCACCACGATGTCGATGGCCGGGTTCGCGCCCCGGGCGAAGGTGACGATCCGCCGCGCGCTCAGCGGGTCCGGGATGGCGACGACGAGCGCCCGCGCGGTGCGGATGCCGGCCCGCTCCAGCAGCACCGGGTTCGAGGCGCTGCCCTGGAAGACCGTCACGCCCTCGCGCCGGAGCGCCGCCACCGTCTCGGCGTCCTGCTCGATGACGACGACGGGGATCGCCTGGTCGCGGATGGCGCGGTGGACGACGCGGCCCACCCGGCCGTAGCCGGCGAGGATGGCGTGGTTCGCGAGGCCCGGGTCCGGCGCCTCGCCGGCGGGCCGGGCGCGGCCGCGCAGCCGCCGGTCCAGCGCCCGCCCGAGGGGGTCCGCGGTGGTCAGCACCGCGGGCGAAAGCACCATCGAGGCCGCGGCGGCCGCCAGCATCACCCCGAACAGCTCGCTCGAAATCGCCCCGGTATCGGTCCCGAGCCGGGCCAGCAGGAAGCTGAACTCCGCCGATTGCGCCAGCACCGCGCCCGTCAGCACCGCCGTCCGCCCCGGGTAGCGGAAGGCGAGCGTGATGCCGACCGAAAGCCACCCCTTGAGCACCACGATGGCCGCCACCGACAGCAGCAGGAGCGCCGGCTCGTCCAGCAGCACCCGCGGGTCGATGAGCATCCCGACCGAGACGAAGAACAGCCCCGCGAAGATGTCGCGCAGCGGGTTCAGCTGCCCCAGCACCTCGTGCGAGAGGTCGGACCGGTTGACGAGGATGCCGCCGACGAACGCGCCGAGCGCGATCGAGACGCCGAACAGCTGCGCCAGCAGCGAAATGCCGAGCGCGACCACCACCGCCGAGAGGGTGAACACTTCCGTGCTGCCCAGCCGGGCGACGAGGTCGAAGAAGCGCGGCAGCAGCACGAAGCCGGCCGGGATGACCAGCGCGAGGTAGAGCACCGCCAGCCCTACCGCCCGCAGGAGGTCGCCCGCGAGCGAGGCCGTGCTGCCGTCCTCCGCCAGCACCGTGAGGACGACGACGAGGATGATGGTGCTGAAGTCCTGCACGGTGGACCACGCCAGCGCCACCCGCGCGTGGAGCGACTCGATTTCGCCGCGGTCGGCGAGCACCTTCGAGAGCACCGTGCTGGAGGAGTTCGAAACCACCGCGCCGAGGAAGAGCGCCGGCAGCCAGTCGAGCCCGGCGAGCATGCCGAGGCCCGTGACGGCTGCGAGCGTGATGATGACCTGCGCGCCGCCGCCGAGCAGCGCGACCCCGCCCACCCGCCGCACATCGCGGAAGGAGAGCTGCAGGCCGATGGCGAACATCAGCAGGACGACGCCGATATCGGCGAGGTCCTCCACCGTCGGGATGTCGGCCACGAAGCCGGGCGTGTGCGGCCCGATCGCCATCCCGGCCACGAGGTAGCCGAGGATGACCGACTGCCGCAGCAGGCTCGCGCCGAGCGCGCCGATGCCGGCAGCCGCGAGGGCGGCAGCGAGGGTGACGTAGAGACCGCTGTCGTCCAGGACGGCAACTCCTCGGGGATGGATGCGGGGGCAGGGGGAGCGGGGGCGCGCTCGAGGGAAGCGCCCTTCCAGTATACACGCCGCTCGAACGGATGCTCCTGATTTCCCAAAACGTCGTTCGCCTAATCCTCGGCGAGGAACGGCGCGACCGCCGCGATGAAGCCCAGCGGCCGCTCGAGCGGGATCGAATGGCCGGCGCCGGGCACCGTCACCAGCCGGCAATCCGGGATCGTCGCCGCCATCCGCTCCGCCACCTCCGGCGCGAGCACGTCGCTCCGCTCGCCGCGCACCAGCAGCGTCGGCGCCTGGATGCGGGCCAGCTCTCGCCACGAGGCCTCCGGGTCGGGCCGGCTGATCGGCCGGCTCCCGTCCCGGTACGCGCGGTCGTAGCGGAAGGTCCACGTCCCGTCCTCCAGCCGCAGCAGGTTGTGGAGCGTCCGGTGGCGCGCCTCCGCCGGGTCGGCGTTCGGGTTCGCTGCGAGCGCCCGTTCGACGGCCTCCTCCGGCGTCGCGAAGACGTCCGGCGCGCGCACGCCCGCCTGGATGCGGGCCGCGCCGGCGCCGTGGACCTCCGGCCCGATGTCGACGATGACGAGCCGCTCGAGCCCCTCCGGGTAGCGCGCGGCGTAGCGGTAGGCGTTCCGGCCGCCCATCGAGAGACCGAGGAGCGCGAACCGCTCGAGGCCGAGGCAGCGGACGAAGGCGCGCACGTCCTCCACCATCGCATCGGCGGACGCGTCGTCGCTCCACGCGCTCTCGCCGTGGCCCCGCTGGTCGAGCGCGTAGACGTGCCAGCCCGGCTGCATCGCCGCCGCGAACGTATCCCACGAGCGGCTGTGGCCCGTGAAGCCGTGGAGGAGCACGAGCGGCGGCTTGCCCGGGCTCGGCCATTCGCGGTAGTGGAAGCGGAGCCCCCGGAGGAGCGCGTACTGGTCGATGGGCGGCGGCAGCGGCATGGACGGTTCGAACCCCCGTTCGTCGAGGAGATGTGCGGCAGGTGGTCCGGACTCTACCCCGCCCGCAGCCCGTTGCAACCCCGCAAGCCGGCCCTCCCGTACAATCCCCGCGTGAGCCGCTTCGACCGCACACCCGACCTCGACCTCCTCTTCCGCCCCCGCGCCGTCGCCGTCGCCGGCGCTTCGACGAACGTCGACAGCCCCGGCCACGACTACCTCGAAGCGATCAAGCGGCAGGGCTTCGCCGGCCCGATCTACCCCATCAACCCGAAGGCCGACGAAGTCGCCGGGCTGAAGGCCTACCCGGCCCTCCGCGAGGTGCCCGGGCAGGTCGACCTCGTCATCTCCTGCGTGCCCGCTCCCGCCGTGCCCGACCTCGTCGAGCAGTGCGGCGAGAAGGGCGTGCGGTTCCTCCACCTCTTCACCGGCCGCTTCAGCGAGACCGGCGATGCGGAGGCGGCCCGGCTCGAACAGCAGATCGCCCGCCGCGCGGCAGAGCTCGGCGTCCGCATCCTCGGCCCGAACGGCATGGGCCTCTACCACCCGGCGGGCGGCCTCTCCTTCCGGCCGGACCTCCCGGCGGACCGCGGCGGCGCCGCCTTCCTCAGCCAGTCCGGCAACAACGCCGTCGAAGTCGTCACCCGCGGCAACGCGCGCGGCCTCGCCTTCGGCAAGGTGGTGAACTACGGCAACGGCCTCGATATCACGCCGGGCGAACTCCTCCGCTACCTCGCCGACGACCCGGAGACGGCCGTCATCGGCGCCTACGTCGAGGGCGTGCCGGACGGCCGCGGCTTCTTCGAAGGGCTCCGCGCGGCGGCCGCCCGGAAGCCGGTCATCATCCACAAGGCGGGCCGGACGCGCGCCGGCGCCCGCTCCGCCGCTTCCCACACCGCCGCCCTCGCCGGGCAGGCCGAACTCTGGAGCACCGTCCTCCGCCAGGCCGGCGCCATCGAAGCCCGCAACCAGGAGCAGCTGCTCGACCTCATGGTCGGGGCCGCTCTCCTCGGCGCGCCGGCCGGGCGCCGCATCGCCATCGTCGGCGGCGGCGGGGGCCGCTCCGTCCAGTCGGCCGATGCCGCCGAGGAGAACGGCTTCGAGGTCGTGCCCCTCCCGGGTGCCGTCCGCGAACGGGTCCGCGAGCGCGCCCCGATGCTCGCCGACTGGGTCGGCAACCCGGTCGACCAGTCGATCCTCGCCGGCTCCGGCCTCTCCTCGAACGGCCTGCTCGAACTGATGCTCGACGGCGACCACTACGACCTCGCCATCGCCAACGTCGGCGAGGACTGGTTCTTCGGCCGGCCTGATGCCGCCGAGCGGCTGAAGCACGCCTGCGGCCGGCTCGCCGCCATCGCCGCCGGCAGCGCGAAGCCGGTCGCCGTCGTCCTCGGCCCAACCGAGACCCGCAACCGGGAGCACCGCGCCCTCGTCGACGAGGTGCGCGACGACTTCGTCGCGAAGGGCATCGCCGTCTTCCCCAGCGTGGAGCGCGCGGCCTTCGCCCTCGGCCGCCTCGCGGCCTGGAAGGAACAGCGCGATGCCGGCAGATGACCTCGCAATCCGCGCCCACTACAGCGGCGACCGGCTCGCCGAGCGGATCCTCGAGGCGCTCGCGGCCGCGGGGGCCGAACCCTCGCCGCAGGCGCTCGCCCCGGCCGACCAGTTCCATTCGTACGGCCACCGCGCCACGCGCGACCTCGCGGCGGCGGCCGGCCTCCAGCCCGGCGAGCGGGTGCTCGACCTCGGCTGCGGGCTCGGCGGGCCGGCGCGGATGCTGGCCGCCGAGGCAGGCTGCCGGGTCACCGGCATCGACCTCACGCCCGAATTCATCCGCTCGGCGCGCATCCTCGCCGAGGCCTGCGGGCTCGCGGACCTGTGCGAGTTCGTCGAAGGCACCTGCCTCGCGCTCCCGTTCGACGATGCGAGCTTCGACGCCGTCGTCACCCAGCACGTCGTGATGAACATCGCCGACCGGGCGCGGTTCTGGGCCGAGGCGTTCCGCGTGCTCCGGCCCGGCGGCCGGTTCGCCTGCTTCGACATCATCCGGGGGCCGAACCCGGCGCCGCTCGCCTACCCGCTGCCGTGGGCGCGCGAGCCGGCGATCAGCCACCTGCTGGATGAGGCGGCGACGCAGCAGGGCCTCGAAGCGGCCGGCTTCCGCATCGAGCGGTGGGAGGTCGTGCCGCCGCCGCCCCCGGCCGCCTTCCCGCCGGGGCGGCCGCTCTCGCTCGCCCTCACCGCCGGGCCCGATTTCCCCGACCGGGTGCGGAACGCCGAGGTCGCCCTCGCCGACGGCCGGCTCAACCTCCTCCTCGCCGTCCTCCGGAAGCCGGCCTAGCGCCCCCGGGCCCGGCGGGCGCAAGGGGGCTGCCCCCGCCCCCGATTGACCGCCCACGCCCCGCGGCCTGACGATCGATCACGATGGTCACCAACCTGCCCGGCCACGTCGTCGACCGGCGCCGCGACGGCAAGCAGACGGTGCTGCTCCACCGCTCCATGGCCGTCATCGGCGACGACCGGATCGAAATCAAGAGCGCCCGCGGCACCATCATCCTCCCGCTCCTCGGCCTCCTCCTCTCCTTCGCCGCCGGCTGGTTCATGGTCGACCGCGGCCCGGCCCTCCCGTTCTGGCTGCTCGTCGGCCTGCTCCTGCTTCTCATCATCCTCGTGCCCGTCTCCGTCATGGGCCTCGTCGGCGCGCTCGTCGGCGCCGATGTCGTCGTCGACCGCCGCAAGGGCTCGGCCACCTGGCAGCAGGGCTACCTCGGCATGGGCATCGGCACGAAGGAGCTCGTCCCCTTCGCCAAGATCGACCACCTCGAGGTCTGCATCGAAGGCGACCAGCCGGACCGCTGGCACGACCTGCCGGACGACCTCCGCCAGTTCTCGCTCGTCCTCGTGAAGAAGAGCGGCAAGCGGCTCACCATCTGCAACGTGCCCGTGCCCGCCTACGGCCAGGAGGACGGCATGGACCGCACCCTTGCCGTCGGCCAGGCGATCGCCGCCATGACGGGCGCCCGCATCGACCTGCCCGAGGGCTGGGAGCTGGTCGAAATCGATACCGACACCGGCCAGCCCATCGAACGAACCGCCGGCGAACGCGCCGGTTCGAGGAGGAAACCCCGTGGCAAGCACCGCTGACCAGGCCGCCATCGATGCCCTGATGAGCGCGGCCACCATCGCCGTCGTCGGCCTCGACAGCCGCGAAGACCGGCCCGCCTACCGCGTCGCGAAGTACCTGAAGGAGGCCGGCTACCGCATCATCCCCGTCCACCGCGGCCGCTTCCCCGCCGATGAAATCCTCGGCGAAACGGCCTACGCCTCCCTCCGCGACGTCCCCGGCCCGGTCGATGTCGTCGACGTCTTCGTCCGCCCGGCCGATACCGACGAGGTGATCGACGAGGCGATCGCGGCGGGTGCGAAGTGCGTCTGGCTGCAGGAAGGCATCACGAATGACGCGGGCATCGAACGCGCCCGGGCCGCCGGCCTCGCCGCCATCCAGGACCGCTGCGCGAAGGTGGTGCACAGCCAGGAGGCGCCGAAGCGCGCAGGCGGCCAGGCCGCGGGGTAGCCATCTCCCGCTCGGCGAACGAACGGCAAACGAAACGGGGGCAGCCAGCCGGCTGCCCCCGCTGCGCGTTCCCACCGGAACGGGCGGTTAGCTCACCCGCTCGAAGATCGTCGCGATGCCCTGGCCGCCGCCGATGCAGAGGCTGACGATGCCGTAGCGGCCGCCCGTCCGCTCCAGCTCGTACATCAGCTTCACGGTCAGGATGGCGCCGGTCGCGCCGATCGGGTGGCCGAGCGCGATTGCGCCGCCGTTCGGGTTCACCTTCTCCGGGTCGAGGCAGAGCTCGCTCGCGCAGGCGCAGGAGACGCTGGCGAACGCCTCGTTCAGCTCGATGCAGTCGATCTGGTCGAGCGTCATCTGGGCCTTCTCGAGCACCTTCCGGATGGCCGGGATGGGGCCGCTGCCCATGATCGCCGGGTCGACGCCGGCCTCGGCGCGGGCGACGATGCGGAGCCGCGGCGTCGCGCCCAGCTCCTTCGCCTTGCTCGCGCTCATGAGGACGAGCGCGGCGGCGCCGTCGTTGATGCCGCTGGCGTTGCCGGCCGTCACCACGCCGCCCTCCTTGAAGGCGGGCCGCAGCTTGGCGAGCGCTTCGACGGTCGTCGCGCGCGGGTGCTCGTCGGTGTCGAAGACCTTCTCTTCCTTGCCGACGCGGATGGTGATCGGCGCGATCTGCTCCTTGAAGCGGCCGGCTTCGATGGCGGCGATGGCGCGCCGCTGGCTCTCGGCGGCGAAGGCATCCTGCGCCTCGCGGCTCACTTCGAACCGCTCGGCCAGGTTCTCCGCCGTGATCCCCATGTGGTAGCCCTTGAAGGGGTCGCTCAGCATGTGGATGATGCCGTCTTCGATGCTGTCGTGGCCGAGCCGGTAGCCGGTCCGCGCCTTCCGCAGGTAGAACGGCATCCGCGTCATGTTCTCCGCGCCGCCGGCGACCACGACCTGCGCGTCGCCGCTCTGGATGAGGCGGGAGGCGGTGTTGATCGCTTCGAGGCCGGAGCCGCAGATCCGGTTCACGTTCATCGCCGGCGTGCCGATCGGCAGGCCCGCCTTCACCGTGGCGTGGCGGGAGAGGTAAGCATCCTCGGCGACCTGCCCGACGATGCCCATGACGACGTGGTCGACGGCATCGGGTTCGATGCCGGCCCGGTTCACCGCCTCGCGGATGACATGGGCGCCGAGGTCCGAGGCCGGGACATCGGCCAGCGAACCCTGGAACCGGCCGATGGCGGTGCGCACACCGCTGGTGATGACGACATCTTCCATGTGTGAAATCCCTTCGAAAATCCCGGGTGCGTGGAGTGCCGGGGCCCGCGGAGAAGGGCCCGGGAACACGTTCGCCCCATTGTACGCGCGGCCGACAACCCTGTGCCAGTGGATAGCAGGCTCCCCACCGATAGCCCCGGGCTATGGGTCGGAAGCGGCAGCCATCGTACCCTGTCGCCGAAACCCCCGAGGAGGCCCCGCGTGAGCGACCCCGACCAGCCCGTGCCCGAGTTCTACGTCGATGCCGTCCAGATCAGCACCGGGGTCTACGGCGTGGCGCTCACCTTCGGCCTCAACCCGCCCCACCCCACGGGCCCCCACGGCGCCGTGCCGAAGGATCTCTGCCACCTCCGCATGAGCCTTGAGCACGCCAAGGTGCTCGCGATGCTCCTCCGCGCCCAGCTCAAGGAGTACGAGCGCGAGAACGGCGAAATCCCGCTGCCGCCCAGCCTCTACACCTCGCTCGGCATCGCCCGGGAGGACTGGGGCTTCTAGCCGCCCCCGGGCCGGCCGGCAGCCCGGCGCGCTACCGTTCGAACGCCAGCCCTTCGCGCCGGAGCGAGACGAAGCCCGCGGCGCCGATGACCACGTGGTCGAGCACGGCGATATCGAGCAGCTCCCCGGCGCGGATCAGTTCGCGGGTGAGGGCGACGTCCTGCGGGCTCGGCCGCGGGTCGCCGGAGGGGTGGTTGTGGGCGAGGATGACGGACGTGGCCTCCAGGACGACCGCCTGCCGGAACGTCTCCGCCGGGCGGATGCTCACGGCGCTCACGCTGCCGCCGTTGACCGGTGCGATGCCGCCGAGCAGCCGCCCCTTCGTATCGAGCGGCAGGGCGTAGAACTCCTCGCGCGTCTTCCCGAGCAGGCGCGGCCCCAGCAGGTCGAAGACCGCCTCCGGCCGGAGGAGCGCCGGCTGGTCGCCGGGGTCGAGCGCGTGCACCCGCCGACCGAGTTCGATGGCGGCGGCCAGCTCGGCCGCCTTCGCCGGGCCGAGCCCGTCGAGCCGCCGCAGCGCGGCCGGGTCGGCCCGGGTGAGGCCGCGCAGCCCGCCGAGCGTCTCGAGCAGCCGCCGGGCGAGGTCGACCACGTTCTCGCCCTTCCGCCCGGTGCGGAGCAGGATGGCGAGCAGCTCGGCATCGGCGAGGACGCCCGGCCCGTGTTCGAGCAGCCGCTCGCGCGGGCGCTCATCGCCCGCCCACTCCCGCATCGTGCGGTAGGGCGCCGCCGGCCGGTCCTCGCTCACCGGGCGCCGGTTCCCGCCGCTCAGTCCCGCGCGAGGAGCGGGATGCGGAGCCGGAAGCCGCCCCCGGGCGGCGTGGCCGGCGGGGTGGGCGTGCGGGTGGGCGTCGCCGTCGCCGTCGGCGTGCGCGTCGGGGTGGCCGTCGGCGTCACCGCCGCGGGCTCCTCCTCCCACTCGAAGCTGCAGCCCATCTCGTCGCAGGCGGTGACGAGGTCGTCCAGCACTTCGCGGTCGATACGGGTCGCTTCGTTGTAGCCGCCCGCGGCGACGCCGCGCACGTGGATGCCGACGATGTAGCCGAGGAGCTGGATGCGGTTCGTCGTGTTCGTCAGCACCACGGCCGAGCCGCTCTGCCCTGGCGCGGTATCGATGTCGTGGTAGAGCGTGAAGCTGCCGACCTCGAGGAAGGCCGGGCGGTAGTGGAACCACATCGTGCCGTCAGGCTTGTCGCCCGGGTAGCCGATGATCGCGGGCTCGATGTCCGGCAGCGAAAGCGTGGCGGTCGAAAGCAGCGCGATCGTCCACCAGCCCGTATCCTGGCCGGGTTCGCTGTCGACGTAGATCATGCCCCAGTCGTACAGCTCGTTGCCGGGGTCGAAGTACCACGGGTCCGGCACCCACCAGCTGGTGGCCCAGTCCCAGCCGAACGGCTCGGCGCTGCCGTTTTTCGCCGGGACGACGCGGATGTCCGCCGTCCAGCCGTCATCGCCGTAGAGGCAGTGCGCGGCCGTGAGGATCGCGTCGGGCGAAATGAAGGTGCCGGTGCAGGAGCCCGTCACGTCGCCGAACTCGTCGTACAGCTCGAGGTAGACGACTGCCGACCAGGGGAAATCCGTCGTGTTGAAGACGCGGATGCGGTTGTCGGTGCCGATGACGGCCGCCGGCCCGGCGCCGGCGTCGGCCGGAGGGGCCGGGACGGCCGGGTAGGTGCCGTCGCTGCGGTAGACCTTGCCGCCGCGCCCGGAGGGCTGCGCCGGCGGTTCGGCGCCCGCGGGAGCGGCGACGCCGGCCTGGCTGGCGGTGAGCAGCACTGCGCCGACGGCGGCGAGCAGGAGGGCGGCGAGGGAGAGGGAAGCAGGGCGGCGCAGCACGCTGGGACGCTCCGCGGAGGGTGTCGCGATGCGGCCGCGGGGGAGGGGGCAGGCCGCGGCACCGCGCGGCCCGCATTCTACCGGGTCGCTGCCGCCCCTAGTCGCGCGCCAGCAGCGGGATGCGGATGGGCACCGGGGAAGGCCGCGGCGTGGGCGTCGGCGGAACCGTCGCCGTCCGGGTCGGCGTCGCCGTCGGCGTCGGCGTGAAGGTCGGCGGCACCGTGCGCGTCGGCGTCGGTGTCGGCGATGGGGTGGCGGTGCGGGTGGGGGTGGGGGTGCCGGGCAGGCCGACGCCCTCCGGGACCGTGAAGGTGAGCAGGATGCACCCGAATGGGCGGCAGTACGTTTCGAGCGCGGACAGCATCGCCCGCGTGAACCGCACCGAGAAGTTCCAGTCGTCGTTGCCAGCGGAGACGACGCTGAAGATGAATCCGAGGTCCCCGGAAATGGCGTAGATGGGCGAACCGCTCTGGCCGTGCCACATATCCATCTTTGTGTAGAGCATCGTCGGCGTGACGATGAACTCCCGCGACGTCGTCCACCACATGCCGACCGGCTTGTCCCCGGGGTAGCCGGCGGTGAAAAGCTCGACTGCGCCGCTCGTGAAGAAGGAATCGGGCGCATCGGCCAGGTAAGGGTAGGGCTCGAGCGCCCGCCCCCACGGCGGGTTATCGACGACGGCGATGCCCCAGTCGAACTCGTCCGGGATGTTAGGGTTCGGCACGCGCGCACCCCGCCCTTCCGCCCAGCCGCGCGGCACGACCATCTTCGCACTGGCGGCCACGCCGAAGGGCCCGTAGGACTCGCCGTTGTACCCGGGGACGATCACCACGCGGTCGTAGAACCGGCCGTTCTCGTAGAGGCAATGAGCTGCGGTCATGAGCACGATTGGGTTGACCATGAAGCCGGTGCAATGCCCCACGTACTGGTTCCCAACGTAGATGCCCACCAGCGCGATCGTCCGAATCAGCGGCAGGTTGGCATTCGCCATCGGGTACCGTTCGTCGGGCGGGAAGACGCCGCGGGCCGCGCTCCCGGTGGCCAGCTCGGCGAAGAACTGGTCGGCCAGAGCCTGGGTCTCAGCGGGGTTCATCGGCGGCGAGGTGTGCTCGATGAGATCGTAACCCCGGTCGGCCGCCGCCCCCGATTCGGACGGGCCCGCGACGGCGAGGGCCGCGACCCCGGCGATCGCGGCGAGGATGAGGAGCAGGGCAGGGGCGCGGCGCACAGCAGCAACTCCAGGCTGAAATGGCGTGCACGATGCGATTTCGGCGCGTCATCCCCTGACGCGCCGGCCCGCCCCATGCAAAAAATTCACACTACCGTCGCTGGATCGGCCCGCCGCCCCCCGCGGGGCCGCCCCGGGCCCCGCCGTCCCCCTCCCCCTCCCCCGCCGGCGGCACGGGCACCACATCGGCCCAGACCAGCACCGCCGAGTGCGGGTAGTAGGTCACCTCCACCCAGTCGCCCTCCCGGATGCCCGCGACCGCGTGGGCATCCGCCCGCAGGATCTGCCGGTCGACGCGCACGTAGTACGTCTTCATCACGAGCGAATCGCGCCGCGACCACATCCGCGTGATGCGCCCCCGCCGCACGCGCGGCTTCGTGAACAGGTCCATGGTCGATTGCACCGCCTGGAACCCGAACAGCAGCGCCAGCAGGCCCAGCACCACCACGAGGAACCACGT
>NZ_JANZZD010000140.1:0-509 GCF_026419595.1 Tepidiforma sp.
GCTCAGCTCCTCCACCACAGGGTCAGACATGTGCCACCTCCAGCATCTTGAGCGCCTCCGCAGCCTCGCGGAGGCGGCGCGCCGCACGGGCGGGGTCTCCTGCCCCGGCTGCCGCCGGCGCGGGTTCGAACCCGGGGAAGCGCCGTTCGCCGTTCACCAGCTCGAAGAGCCGGCCCCCGCCGGCGCGCACCACCAGCGCGCCCGGGTCGGCCGGGACGGTCACGTAGGAGACTTCGAGCAGCTCATGCTCATGCCCCCGGGTGAAGACGAGCACCGCCTCGCCGCCGATGGTCCGCACTTCCGTCTCGCCGGGCAGCCAGCGCACGCTCGTCGCGGAGACGAAGCCCTCGGCGACGAGCTCCCACGTGACCTTCGCCTGCGGGTGCCGCGCGAACTCGTGGACGTCGATGACCTCGCGCTCCGTCACCACCCGCTCGCCGGGGACGGCGCGGGCGATGGGGAGCTGGGCGGTGTCGTGGTTCCAGAGGACGACGGGGTTGCGGTCGTAG
>NZ_JANZZD010000141.1:0-244 GCF_026419595.1 Tepidiforma sp.
TAAGAGACAGACACACACACGCGCCAATCGCCCAGTTCGTCGCGGAAGCGCTCGACGACCACAGTCCGGTCCGTCGGCAGGACGCTCACCGTCCGTTGCTCCTCGATGTATTCCGCCAGCTCCCGCGCCGCCTCGTCGTCCAGGGGGGCCTGTGCACGCAGCCACGCGGCCAGCTGCGCGTGTGCCACACCGCCGGCCGCACGCAGGAAGGCGCCCAGGGCGCGACCCAGTTCCAGGCTGCGGC
>NZ_JANZZD010000141.1:254-518 GCF_026419595.1 Tepidiforma sp.
GCATCGCCGCGCCAGAACGGCAGCCGTCCCGCCTCGCCGGGTGCGGGCGAGACCAGGACGCGGTCGCGTGTGATGGCCTCGATGCGCCAGCTGTTCGCCCCCAGTTGGATGACGTCGCCCTTGCGCGACTCGTACACCATCTCCTCGTCCAACTCGCCCAGGCGTGGGCCGCCCTCGCCCAGATACACGGGGTACAGCCCGCGATCGGGGATCACGCCGGCATTGAGCCGCACGATCATGCCCGCCCCGCGCCGGGCGCTCACC
>NZ_JANZZD010000142.1:0-516 GCF_026419595.1 Tepidiforma sp.
CCCCTGCACCGTGAGGGCGGCCTGCACACGAAGCGCGAAGCCGCCGCGTCCTCCTCACGGCGCCGGTCTCCCGGGACGAACCGCCAGCGCTTCACGTTCTGCCTCCTCGCGCAGCGCCGCCGCAGCGATGCTCGTTTCGATGAGTTCTTCGAAGCCGAAGATGAGCCCGGCAGCAATCGAGACCGGCCACTGGAAGGCCCAGCCCGCTCCAACGGCGAGCAGGGCCGCACCCTGGGTGAGCCGCCGGATGCCCCGCATGAGCAGCCAGTTGCCGCCCGGGAGCGCCGACCCCGCCCGCTGGAGGCCGGCGCGGCCGTGGAGCAGGCCAGTCAGGAGCAGCCATGCGCCCCCTGCTGCCAGCAGGGCGGCAGGAATGTACCGGAGGGGAGACGTCCATACTTCGTCCATGGCCCTACGATGGACCGCACGAGGGACGACTTTGAAGGGCCACTTCCGGGAAGGGAACGGGAGCCATGGACATCGTGATCGACATGCCGGAGCTGCGCGGCCAGCCGG
>NZ_JANZZD010000143.1:0-515 GCF_026419595.1 Tepidiforma sp.
ATCCGGTGGGGCGCGAGGTTCGCGCCCTCAGGCCTCGTGCTGCCGTTGCCACCAGAGCAGGCGCCCGAGCGCGTGGGCTGCCCGCGTGATGCTCGGGAACGTGGCCAGGCCGCCCCGCCAGCAGAGCTCCTGGAACTCGTTCGCCTGCTCGAAGCCCTCCGTCGTAAGCGAGGGACGGATGGCCACTACCACAGGCTTGCCGAACCGCTCTTGCACCTGGGCAAGGGCTTCGGCCTGCTGCGCGGCACGTTTGCGGGCATCGCCCAGACGCGCCATCGGCCCCATGCCGAAGCTGGTGTGATAGAGGATGGCGTCAACGTTCGGCGCCTCCGCGCAGATGCGGATCGTGGCCTCGAACCCCTCCGCTTCCCAGAGACTCGTCGTGTCGATGGGGTTGCGGATGCTCGTGCCCGCTTCCGCGGTGACCTTCGCCAAAGCGGCCTGGGTCTCGGGCAGCAGGGGCGGCACCTCGAGGCCAGAGGCGGCGAGGTCGTCTGCCGCGAGCACGCTCGCTC
>NZ_JANZZD010000144.1:0-514 GCF_026419595.1 Tepidiforma sp.
GTGTATAAGAGACAGCCCCAGGGGATGGCGCGGCGGGAGAAGTAGAGCGCGGGCGCCACCTCCGCCCCGCCCTCGAAGGCGCAGGCGCATTTGACGACCGATTCGGCCGCCGCCTCCTCGGCCGAGGCGATCGGCGCCACCAGCGTGCCGATGTCCACCGCCGGATCGGCGAGCGGCTTCAGCACCGCGGCGATCGCCTCGGGCGGGATGGTCGGCAGATCCCCCTGCAGGTTCACCACCACGTCGTGGCGGCCTTCGGGGGCCAGCACATGCAGCGCCGCCGCGATGCGGTCGGTGCCGGAGGGCAGCGCCGGGTCGGTCTCGACGGCGGTGCCGCCGGCGGCGCGCACCACCGCGGCGATCTCGGCATCGCCCGCGGCCACCGCGACCGGGCCGAGGCCGGCGGCGCGCGCGCGCTCGAGCACATGCAGGATCATCGGCCGCCCGGCGATGTCGGCGAGCGGCTTGCCGGGCAGTCGGGTGGCGGCAAGGCGCGCGGGAATGAGGACGATCG
>NZ_JANZZD010000145.1:0-513 GCF_026419595.1 Tepidiforma sp.
ACGCACGTCGCGCCCGGCGAGCAATGCCACGCCGCGACACGTAGCCGATCTCACGCACGGCAAGTTTGGGCTCCAAGCGCTGGTAGCCGACGTCCCGGATAGACGCGAACACCGCGCCGTGCTCCCGCAGCGCGATACGCATCGCGGCGTACACGAGGTGGCGACGCGCAGACGCGTCGCGGCCGAGCGTATCCGAGAGATCGCCCCAGGTGACCCGAGCGCCGACCGGCACGGCCAGCAGACGATCCAACAAGGCAGCGACGTCGGCAGAACGATGGAACATCATCCGTGATTTCCTCCTTTGAACAGCGCGTTGCGGGGCGAAGCGGAACGAAGCAGAGCGCTGCGCGGCGGAGCGGCGCGCGGCGAAGCGGAGCGCGGCGGAGCGAAGCGTCGCGCCGCGGCGGAAACTTCACGCAACCTCCTCGTACGAGGAGTCAGCCTCCGAAAGCTCGGAAAGCCGCTGCTCGATCAGCTCGCGCGCCTCGGCGACAGCCGTTTCCCCCTCTACTC
>NZ_JANZZD010000146.1:0-512 GCF_026419595.1 Tepidiforma sp.
TCAGATGTGTATAAGAGACAGGTGATGGAGGAGATCGTGATGAGGGAGCCGCCGCCCGTGGCAGCCATAGCGTTGGCCATGTGGCGGATGAAGGAGACGGCGCCGAGGAACTGGACGGCGACCATCGCGTGGAGCCGCCCGGGGGTGAGGTCGCGGATTGGGGTGCTCTGTTCGAAGCCGGCGGAGTTGAGGGCGACGTCCAGGGTGCCGAAACGGTCGAGGGCGGCCCGGGCGAGGGCTTCGACCTGGTCGTCGCGGGTGATGTCGCAGGGGATGGGAATGGCGCCGCAGGCGGCGGCGAGGGCTTCCAGCTCGGGAAGGCGGCGGGCAGCGGCGATGACGGCGGCGCCCTCGGCGGCGAAGCGGAGCGCGGCGGCGGGGCCGATGCCGGAGGAGGCGCCGAGGACGACGGCGACCTTCCCGGCGAGGCGGCCGCGGGAGGGGGACGGCGCGCCCGGCCCCGGGGCGGGCTCGCTCATTCGAGGCTGCCCCAGAGCTGCCTGGCCTGCGCG
>NZ_JANZZD010000147.1:0-510 GCF_026419595.1 Tepidiforma sp.
CTTTTTCAACAGTGGTGGGTTCGGGCCTCCATCTTGTTTTACCAAAACTTCACCCTGTCCAAGGCTAGATCACTCGGTTTCGGGTCTACAGCATGCAACTTCACGCCCTATTCAGACTCGGTTTCCCTTCGGCTTCACTTTCGCTTAACCTTGCTGCATACTAGTAACTCGCCGGTTCATTCTACAAAAGGCACGCGGTCGAGCTTTCTAATAGCTCTACCACTGTTTGTAAACACACGGTTTCAGGTTCTTTTTCACTCCCCTTCCGGGGTTCTTTTCACCTTTCCCTCACGGTACTTCTTCACTATCGGTCGTCAGGAAGTATTTAGCCTTAGGCGGTGGTCCGCCTGGATTCCCACGGGGTTTCACGTGTCCCGTGGTACTCAGGTACTGGTGCATAAACTTACTCAAATCATTTTCGTCTACAGGACTATCACCTTCTGCGGTGGTACTTTCCAGTACGCTTCTACTAACGATTTTTCAGTGAACACCAGCCCTACAACCCCACAA
>NZ_JANZZD010000148.1:0-510 GCF_026419595.1 Tepidiforma sp.
CCTCCGTAGCTCGCAAGGAGCGGCAGATTTACAGTCTGCTGCCATTAACCACTCGGCCACCTGTCCACATCGCATCAGCGGCAAGCGGAGGCGACGCTTTCAATATAGCGCAGCGCGAGCAGTTTTGCATCACCGGGAGAGAAGCGCGGGCGGCGCGGGCGGTTCAGGTTGACAAGCCCGGCGGGCTCCGGTATAGTTCTGAAGTGTCGCTCTTTCAATGATTTGTATTCCATCTGAAAGGCGGCGGCCATCACCGGTTCCCGAAAGGCGGCCCGCGGCTGCGATGATCATCCGGAATGTTCTCCATGTGGACGGCCTGGCCGTGCGAGGCGGCGCCGTGCGGGAGCCGGTGCACCATGAGGCGATTTTGGAGTCTGGGGCATGACGGGCAACCAGGAAGACCGTCCGGTGGAGTATCCCGCCAACGGCGAAGAGAATTACGAGCAACTGCTTGACGACTACAGCCATCTGGCTCCGCCCGCCGAGGGCGAGGTGATGATGGGCCACGTG
>NZ_JANZZD010000149.1:0-238 GCF_026419595.1 Tepidiforma sp.
GTTCTGGCCGCTGACTTTGTTACCACCGACGAAGGCACCGGGGTCGTTCACACCGCTGTTGCTTTCGGCGAGGACGACTTCCGGCTTGGCCAGGAGCACGGTCTGCCCGTGCACAACCCGGTCCGCGAGGACGGTACGTTCGACGAGCGGGTCGGCGAGTTCGCCGGCAAGTTTGTCAAGGACGCCGATCCCGAAATCGTCGCTGCTCTGCGCGGGCGCGGACGGCTCTTGCGCGCCG
>NZ_JANZZD010000149.1:248-510 GCF_026419595.1 Tepidiforma sp.
CACTCCTATCCGCACTGCTGGCGCTGCGACACGCCGCTCCTCTACTACGCCAAGACCAGCTGGTACGTGCGCACAACAGCGGTGCGCGAGCAGATGCTCGCCGAGAACGAAAAGGTGCGCTGGTATCCCGAGCACATCAAGCACGGACGCTTTGGCAACTGGCTCGCGAACAACGTCGATTGGGCGCTCTCGCGTGAACGCTATTGGGGAACTCCGCTACCGATCTGGCGTTGCTCCCAGGGACACATGCACTGCGTGGGGT
>NZ_JANZZD010000014.1:0-76585 GCF_026419595.1 Tepidiforma sp.
CAACTCCCAACTCCCAACTCCCAACTCCCAACTCCCAACTCCCAACTCCCAACTCCCAACTCCCAACTCCCAACTCCTTTATCATCCGCACACTTTATCCCTCCCATGGAGCACCTCTATGCCCGGAGCCCTCGAAGGTGTGCGCGTCCTCGATTGCACCCAGATCATCGCCGGCCCCCTCGCCGCCTCGCTCCTTTCCGAAATGGGCGCCGACGTCATCAAGGTCGAACCCCTCGAAGGCGAACCCTGGCGCCTCCAGGCGGAGATCATCCCGAAAGAGAGCAAGAACTTCCTCGTCCAGAACCGCGGCAAGCGCGGCCTCGCGCTCAACTTCAAAGACCCGCGCGTCGCCCCCATCCGCGACCGCCTCATCGCCCGCGCCGATGTCCTCATCACCAACTACCGCCCCGGCGTCCCGGAAGCTCTCGGCATCGACTACGAATCCGCCCGCCGCGTGAACCCGGCCATCATCTACGCCGAGAACACCGCCTTCGGAAAGGAAGGCCCCGACGCGATGCGCCGCGGCTACGACATCGTCGCCCAGGCGATGAGCGGCCTCAGCACCTCCAATCCCAACCTCCAGAACGGCCTGCCGATGCCCGTCGCCTTCGCTCCCGCCGATGTCGTGACCGGGTTCGCGCTCGCCTGGGCGATCACCGCCGCGCTCTACCACCGCCAGCGCACGGGCGAAGGCCAGGCCATCAACTCGAGCCTCCTCCTCTCCGCCCTCGCGCTGCAGGCCGGCTCCCGCGAAATCGTCGCCATCGATGAGCCCGTGCGCTACGAGAAGCTCGCCCACCTCGCCGAGGCCCGCGCCCGCGGCGCGACCATGGAGGAGATCATCCGCGAACGCCGCCGCTTCGCCCCGGAGCTCGCCGGCAACATCTACTACCGCCCCTACAAGACGAAGGATTCCTACCTCGTCGTCGGCTGCCTCGGCCCCGGGCCGCGCGCCCGCTTCCGCGAGGCGCTCGGCATCACCGACCCCCGCTACGAGCCCGGTTTCGACCCCGCCCGCCTCGCCGAGGTCGGCGCCGAGCTGGTCCGCCTCTGCGAAGCGAAATTCCTCGAACGCACCAACGACGAGTGGCTGGCGCACCTCGAACAGTACGACATCGCCTGCGGCCCCGTCCGCTTCGTCGAAGAGCTCTTCGATGACCCGCAGGTCCTCGCCAACGGCTACATCCTCGACTACGAGCACGCGCTCCTTGGGCCCATGCGCGGCCCGGCGCCCGTCGTGCAGATGTCAGCGACCCCGACGCGCATCCAGCGCGCCTCCCCCGCGCTCGGCGAACACACCGCGGACGTCCTGCGCGAAGCCGGATTCTCCGACGCCGACATCGAACGGTTTCGCGCCGACGGGCTCGTCGCCTGAAGGCCAACGCCCCTTGCAGCAGCCGCGAAAAATTTGAGCAGTTGCAAGGTTAAGAAACGATTGAACTGCTCGATGCGCGGACCTATCCTCCTTCATGGAGGTGCGGCCATGAAGCGCATGATTGTCGCGGTCCTCATCGGGGGGGGCAGGGCTCTCAGCCTTGACCCTCGCGTTCGCCGACTGGATACAGGACTTCTCGGTCTGGCCAGGGCAGCAAACAAAAACTGCCTACTTCTACTCGACTGAGTACTGTTATCCTCAGCAGTCACAGGTGTACTACCGGTTCTGGGAAACTGTACCGGTAACGGGCTGGACCGGAGGCGTGACGATACAGTCCTTTACAGCCAACGGCGGCTTGCAGACCGGAACACTGACGCTGTACTACGTTTCAGCTACGACGTGGGCCCCGGGTCAAGGTTGGTGGGGAGGCACAGTCTTCCCGTTCGTTCCCCTCAGTGGAGGTACGCTCAGCCGGACCCCCAATCAGTCGTACACTATCACGCCGTCACAGCCAGCCTATATTGAGGTCGTAGTGCCTATATTGAGGTCGTAGTGGCTGACGCAAACGTTTCCGTTGGCTGCAGGTGGTCCAACTACGTGCGATTGTTCCCGTACTGAACAAGGAGGAAAGCTATGTCCCAGCTCACGACCCTCAACCAGCGCAGCGGCCTCCCCCTGCCCGGCCCCCGCGGCCTCGCCGTGACTGCCGCGGCGGTGGCCGCCATCGTCGCCGGCGTCGTGTTCGCCATCGTCCGCACCGGCGGCGCCGATGAGTCCCGCCCCGTGCCCGATCATGCGCTCGCGGGCTCGGCAGATATCGGTAAGGCCTTCGCCGAGCTCGCCGGCCGCGCCGGGCTGAACGTCGCGATGCCCGCGTCCCCCGACGGGCTCGTTCCCGCGGCCGTCGCCCTCGAGCCTGGCCCGCCCGGCAGCGCCGCGGGAACGCTCGTCCTCGACTACTACGCCGGCCCGGCGCCGAAGGACGCTGCGGCCCTCGCCGCTTACGCCGGCCCGCGCGTCCAGGTCATCTACCGGCCGGGCGCCGGGGCCCCGCCCGCCGGCGGCGCGGTTCTCTCGCTCGACGGCCGCGACATCGCCGTCCAGCGGGCCGAGGGCGCGGCCGTCTACTACGTCCCCTTCGCGGGCGGCCTCGCCGAGGTTCGCAGCTGGTCGACCGGCAGCGAGCCGGCCCCGTCGGACGAAGCCCTCGCGCCGCTCCTCGCGTCCATCAAGTAGCCCGTTCCGCTTCGAACAATCGCGCGCAGCCGCGGGGCCCGGCACTGCCGGGCCCCGCTTCGTTCGCACCGCCGCGCCCCGTCACAGGATCAGCATCGCGTCGCCGAAGCTGTAGAACCGGTAGCGTTCGCGCACCGCCTCCCGGTACGCCGCCATCACGAAGTCGTACCCGGCGAACGCGCACACCAGCATCAGCAGCGTCGATTTCGGCAGGTGGAAGTTCGTCATCAGCACGTCCACCGCCCGGAACTCGTCCCCCGGCAGGATCTTCAGCGACGTCCAGCCCGCGTACGGGACGACCTCCCCGCACTCCCGCGCCACGTGCTCCAGCGTCCGCACCACGGTCGTCCCGACGGCGACCACCCGCCGCCCCTCGGCCCGCGCCCGCTGGACGCGAACCGCCGCCTCCTCGGGCACGGTGATGTGCTCCGCGTGGAGGTCGAACTCCCGCGGGTCGTCGACGTTCACTGGCTTGAAGGTCCCCGGCCCGACCTCCAGCGTCACCGCCGTCCGCTCGATGCCGGCGGCTTCCAGCCGCGCCAGCAGCTCCGGCGTGAAGTGCAGCCCGGCCGTCGGCGCCGCCGCGCTGCGCGCCTCGCGGCTGTAGACCGTCTGGTAGCGCTCCGGGTCGCCCCGGAACTGCGTGATGTACGGCGGCAGCGGCACCTCGCCCACTCGCGCGGGGTCGAACGGCCGCGCGAACTCCAGCACCACCGTCTCGCCGTTCCGGCCGGCGCACACGGCCTCGAGCTCGCTCTCGTGCGTATCGAACACGAACCGGCGCCCTTCGGCCGCCCGGCGGGCCGGTTTCATCAGCACCTCCCAGCGCGTATCCGTGAACGGCCGCACGAGCAGGATTTCGACCGTCCCGCCCGTGTCGGCCCGCCGCCCGAACAGCCGCGCCGCCATCACCCGCGTGTCGTTCACCACCAGCAGGTCGCCCGGCCGGAGCAGCCCCGGAAGGTCGCGCACGATGCGGTGGTCGATGCGCTGCGCCGCGCGGTCGAGCACCATCAGCCGGGCGGCGTCCCGCGGCTCGGCCGGCTCCTGCGCGATCAGCTCCGGCGGCAGGTCGTAGGCGAAATCGTCCGTCCGCATGGCTCCAGCATTGCGCCTTCACGGCCAGCGATCTACGGTGCCCCCATGGCCATCGACCCCATCCGGCCCGGGGCCGACGACGCCGGGGGCGGCGAAACCACCCTCGCCATCGAGCGGAGCGCCATCCGCCGCGTTACCGCCGAGCAGGTCGAGATCCAGCGCAGCGCCGTCGGCGTCGCCGCCTTCGACCGCGGCACCATCCGACAGTCCGATGCCGGGGTCGTCGTCGGCCGGTCCGTCGCCGTCGATCAGGTCCGCGTCGGCATCCTCGCCTCCCCCGTCGTCCGGGGCGACGTCCACACGCTGCTCGACCTCCGTTCGGCCGTCGCTATCGGCTTCGGGATGGTGCTGGGGAAGGTCGCCGTCGAAGCGGTCCGCGCGCTGGCCCGGAAACTCCTTCCCTGACCTCGATCTCCCCCGGAGCGATGACCGCGCGCTCCGCTTCGTCGGTCCGCAGCTGCCCGCACGCCGCCGAGATCTCGGTTCCCTTTTCGACGCGCACCGTGCAGTTCACACCGGCCTCCCGCAGGATGCGCTCGAAGGCGAGCACCCGCTGCCGGGCCGGCCGCCGGTAGCCGCCCGCCGTCGGGTTCACCGGGATGAGATTGACGTGCGCCCCGGTGCCGCGGACCAGCCGCGCCAGCTCGCGCGCTGTCTCGTCGCTGTCGTTCTCCCCCGCGATGAGCGCGTACTCGAACGTCACCCGCCGGCCCGTCCGGTCGAAGTACCGCTTCGCCGCCGCCATGATCTCCCGCACCGACTGCGGCCCCGCCGTGGGGACCAGCCGCCGCCGGAGCGCGTCGTTCGGGGCATGGAGCGAAACCGCCAGCCCCACCTGCAGTCCTTCCTCCGCCAGCCGGTCGATCCCGCGGATGACGCCCACCGTCGAAATCGTGATGTGCCGCTGCCCGAGGCCGAAACACCGCGGGTCCGTCAGGATCCGCACGGCCTCGATGGTCGCCGCGTAGTTCGCCAGCGGCTCCCCCATCCCCATGAAGACGATGTTGGTGACGTGTTCGCCCCGGTCCCGCAGCAGCCGGCCGATGTGCACCGCCTGCGCGACGATTTCGCCTGCCGTCAGGTTCCGCTCGAACCCCATCTGCCCGGTCGCGCAGAAGACGCAGCCCATCGCGCAGCCCGCCTGCGTCGACACGCACACCGTCGAGCGCCGCCGGCCGCCCGGCTTCGAAGGCGGGTACTGCATCAGCACCGTCTCGATGAGCGTCCCGCCGGCCATCTCGAGCAGCAGTTTCGTCGTCAGGCCGTCGTCGCTCGCGACCCGCCGCACCTCGCGCGCCGGCGAAAGGTCGAGCCGCTCAGCGAGCGCCGCGCGCAGGCTCGCCGGCAGCTGCCGCATCGCCTCGAACGACTCGGCGAACTCGCGGTAAGCCGCGTGGAGCACCTGGTCGGCCCGGTAGCGGGGCGCCGCGAGGTCGGCGAGCAGGGCTTCCAGCTCGCCAGGCAGCAGCCCGTACAGCGATGCGCGCCCCTCCGCGGTCATGCCAGCCCCACAACCGGTTCGAGCTGGCCCCGCTCCCCCGCGGCGAACGCCCGCCCCGGCACCCGCCGGCCGCCGGGCCGCTGCACCTCGACGAGCACCAGCCACCCGTCGGCGAACCGGATGGCCGGCTCGCCGTCCAGCAGCCGCATCGCTCCAGCGGGCGCTGCCGGACCCTCCGCGACCCGCCCCCGCCAGATGCGCAGCGGCTCGCCGCGGTACAGGACGAACGCGCCCGGCCACGGGTCGTAGGCGCGGACCGCGCGCTCCGCTTCGGCGGCCGTCATCGCCGCCCGGAGGCGGCCGTCCTCCTTGCGCACCAGCCCGCAGTACGTCGCCAGCGCCTCGTCCTGCGGCTCCGCCGTCAGCGTGCCGTCCAGCCAGCCGGGAAGCACCCGGACGAGCTCGCGCGCGCCGAGGTCCGCCAGCCGCGCCTCGAGCGTCCCCGCCGTGTCGTCCGGCCGAATCGGCTCCTCGGCCCGGGAAATCACCGGGCCGGCGTCCATCTTCAGCACCAGCTGCATGATGCTCACGCCGGTGATCGTATCACCGGCGAGGATGGCCGCCGTGATGGGCGATGCCCCCCGCCAGCGCGGCAGCAGCGACGCGTGGACGTTCACGAACCCCCGCCGCGGGATATCCAGCAGCCGCTGCGGCAGGATCTTCCCGTACGCCGCCACGACAGCTGCATCGAGCGCCAGCCCTTCGATCTGCGCCGCGAACTCCGCCGTCCGCACGGATTCCGGCTGCGCGACCGGGAGCCCCAGCTCCAGCGCCGCCGTCTTCACCGCCGGCGGCGTCAGCCGGCCGCCCCGCCCCGCCGGCCGGTCGGGCTGCGTCACCACCAGCGGGATCGCGTACCCTGCCGCCGCCAGCGCGCGCAGCGACGGCACGGCGAACTCCGGCGAGCCGAAGAACGCAACCCGGCCCGTCACCGCCGCCACCGGTGCACGTCCGTGAAGCGGCTCGCGCTCGTGAACAGCACGCCCGGCTCCGCGTCACGCAGCCAGGAGGGGTGGACCACCACCGCGCCCGCAGCCGCCAGCACGAGGCTCGGCTGGATGCCCTGCCACACGTCCTGCAGCTGCCTGTAGGCGTCCTGCCGCACCTCCGGGTCCGTCGAGGTCCGCCCCCGCGCGATGAGGTCGTCGACCACCGCATCTTCGAAGTTCGCGAGGTTCAGGCCGGCCGCGCCCAGCTGCGAGCTGTGCCAGCCGAAGTAGAGGTCCGGGTCCGGCCCCTGGTCCCACATCACGACTGCCGCTTCGTACTTCCGCTCCTGCAGGAAGTCGCGCCGCAGCACCGAGAACGTCGTGCTCGCGACCGTCGCACGGATGCCGAGCGCCTCCAGCTGCTTCGCGACCGCGTTCGCGAGCGCCACCCGCTCCGGCGCGTTGTCCGTCCGGATGGTGAAGCGGAACTCCTGCCCTTCGCGCACGAGGATCCCGGTCGTCGGGTGGGGCTGCCAGCCGGCCTCCTGCAGCAGCTGCCGCGCCCGGCTCAGGTCCTGCGCCTTCGCGTCGAACTCTTCCGCGTACGCCCACGTCCCGGGCACGACCGGCGAGGCCGTCGCGCGCCCGACGCCGTGGAAGACCTCCTCCACCAGTCGGTCCCGGTCCAGCGCCAGCGAAAGCGCCTGCCGCACCCGTTCGTCCCGGAACAGCGAGTTCGAGTTGTTCAGGTAGAGCAGCGCCAGCATCGGCCGGGCCGCTGCTGTGAACGTCTTCCCGCCGACCCCCCGCACCTCGTCGAGTTGCGCTGGCGTCCGCGGCCCGCGGAGGTAGATGCCGTCCGTCTCGCCCGCGGTGAACGCCCGGATCGCCTGCGGCTCATCCGGGTAGAACTTCAGCACGATGCGGTCGATGCCCGGCCGCCCGAGGTAGTACGACGTGTTCGCCACGAGGGTCGCGCTGCCCGCCTCCAGCGATTCCAGCCGGTAGGGCCCGCTTCCGACCGGGCGCGCGTTGAAGGTGTCGCTCTCCAGCGCCTGCGCGCCCTTCCCGCCGAGCAGGTGCTCCGGCAGGATGCCGACCGTCGCACTCCGCGCGAGGAACGGCGCCGAAGGCTGCCGCAGCCGGATGACCACCGTGCTCAGGTCCGGCGTCTCCACCGTCACGCCGTTCCAGCCTTCGGCCATCGCCGCGTCGTCGAAATCCGGGTCCTGCAACAGCCGTACGGTGTACGCCACGTCCCGGCTGGTCACCGGCTCGCCGTCGTGCCAGCGGGCGTTCGCCCGGATGCGGAAGGTGTAGGTCGCGCCCCCGTCGGACACCTCTGGCATCTCCGCCGCGAGGTCCGGGATGACCTTGCCGTCCTTCGAAACGCGCACCAGCCCCGAGAACACCAGCGCCGAGAGGTCGGCATCCACCTCGTTCGCATTCACGAAGAGCGGGTTCACCCGCTGCCACGTCCCGGCGACGGCCTCCGTGTAGGTCGCGCCGCCCGGGAGGACGACCGCATCGTTGCCGGTGACGCGAAGGCCCAACGCTACGGCCGCCGCCAGCATGGCGGCCGCGATGCTCCCGATGGCCACGAACGCGAGGCGCGACGGCGCCCGACCGTTCGGTTCCATCAGCCCCCTACTGCCACTGCACGCTCAGGAACGATACGAAGATGAAGACGATGACGAGGAGGATCGTCGCCTGGAAGAGCGTCCGCTCGAGCCCCCGCTTCGTCCGGTACACCGAGCCGCCCGACATCCCGCCGAGGGCTGCGCCGAAGCCGCTGCCCTTCACCTGCAGCAGCACGACGAGGATGAGCAGCGCCGAAACGAAAATCTGGAAGAGGTTCATCAGCATGGGAGCCTACCGGGTGAGCGCGACCGGCTCCTCCCTCGGGAGCGCCCGCCGCGATGGGATGTTCAACGTATCGCGCTGATCGTACAGCCGCATGATCGTAGCCGCGAGCTTGTGCGGGTCGTGCCGGTAACGGTTCTCTTCCGCGACGACGTCCGCTTCCACCAGCCGGATGCCCGGGTGCGCCCGCAGCGCCTCGTTCGAGACCTTCACCGCCTCGGCATGCCATGCCTCCGGCAGCGCCGGGGCGATGTTGTTGTTCGCCACTACCACCTGCACGATGCCCTGTCCCGCGTGCCGCTCGAGCGCCTCCACGTGCTCCGCCACGCCGAACCCGTCCGTCTCCCCGTGCTGGGTCGCCACGTTGCAGACGAACACCCGCAGCGCCGCCGTCTGCTGGAGCGCCTTCCGGATGCCTTCCACCAGCAGGTTCGGCAGCACGCTCGTGTACAGGCTGCCGGGGCCGATGACCACCATGTCCGCATCGAGAATCGCCCGCACCGCGTCGGGGTGAGCCTCCGCGTCGGGCGGGTTCAGGTACACCTCCCGGATCGCCGCCCCCCGCTCGGTGATGTTGTGCTCGCCGTGGACCACCTCGTTCTCGTGCGTCCGCGCGCTCAGCGTCACGTCCTCCAGCGTCGAGGGCAGGATCGTCCCGCGCACGTTGAGGACGCGGCTCGCTTCGTGGATCGCTGCCTCGAAGTTCCCCGTCACTTCCGACATCGCCACGATGAACAGGTTGCCGAACGAGTGGCCCTCCAGCCCGGCGCCGTTCGTGAACCGGTACTGGAAGAGCTTCGTCATGAGCGGTTCCGCCTCGGCCAGCGCCGCGATGCACTGCCGCAGGTCGCCCGGGGCCACCACGCCGAACTCCTGCCGAAGCCGGCCGGTGCTGCCGCCGTCGTCCGCCACCGTCACGATGGCGGTGAGGTTGCTCGTGTAGTTCTTCAGCCCCCGCAGCAGCGTCGAAAGGCCGGTGCCGCCGCCGATCGCCACGATCTTCGGCCCCCGGCTCAAGAACCGCTTTGCATAAATCGCCTCGGCGAGGTTCTGGTCCCGCCAGTCCGGCCGGATGAAGGCGTACAGCAGCGACTGGTTCAGCTTGTACACCGCGAGGCTCACCGTCCCCAGCGAGGCCGTGATGAACAGCAGGCCGCGCATCCACCGCGGGATGAACTGCAGTGTCAGGTAGTAGAAGATGCCCGGCAGCGGCGCCTGCAGGTACGCCTCCCGCAGCATGTAGGCGAGGCCGAGCCCCATCAGCACCACGCCGAACAGCAGCAGCACCAGCCACCGCTTGATGTGCATGCCCGGGTAGAGCCACTTCAGCGCCGAGTGGTCCCGGACCTTGCGCCACGTCATAGCCGGCAAGTATACCACCGGAGGTCGATATCGTTCGGGCAGTTGATCATTTCTTCAGCTCCCGTTCCAGCAGCTCCTGCACCACCTGCGCGTTCGCCCGCCCCCTCGTCTCCCGCATCACCTGGCCGATGAGGAACTTGACGGCCGTCTCCTTCCCCGCGTGGTAGTCTGCCACCGCCTTCGGGTTCGCCGCGATCGCCTTCCGGACGAGCCCCGTCAGCTCATCCTGCCCGCTGATCTGGGCCAGCCCCTGCCGTTCGATGATCGCCTGCGCGCTCTCGCCGGAGGCGACCATCTGGTCGAACACCTCCTTGCCGACGAGTGCCGTCACGGCACCGCTGGCGACCTGTTCGATGAGCCCGGCCAGCGCCGCCGGCTCGAGCGGGAACCGGTCGATCTCCGCCTGGTTCGCGTTCAGCCAGCGCGCCACTTCGCCCAGCATCCAGTTCGCCGCCAGCTTCGCCCGGCGCGCTTCATCGCCGCTCAGCGCGGCCATCAGCTGCTCGAAGTACTCGGCCCGCGGCCGCTCCTCCGCCAGCGTCGCCGCTTCGTAGGCGCTCAGCCCGAGCGCCCGGTAGCGCTCGACCTTCGCCGCCGGCAGCTCCGGCAGCCGCGCGCGCACCCGCTCCACGAACGCCGCGCTCAGCCGCAGCGGCGGCAGGTCGGGCTCAGGAAAGTAGCGGTAATCGTGCGCGTGCTCTTTGCTCCGCTGGCTCAGCGTCGCCTGCCGCTCGTCCGACCAGCCGCGGGTCTCCTGCTCGATCCGCCCGCCCGCCTCCAGCACCCCGATCTGGCGCTTCGCCTCGAAGACCAGCGCGTCGTGCACGGCGCGGAAGCTGTTCATGTTCTTGATTTCGACCTTGGTGCCGAAGGCGGTGTCGCCGCGTCGGCGCACCGAGATGTTCGCGTCGCAGCGGAAGTCGCCTTCTTCCATGTTGGCGTTGCTCACGCCGATGTAGCGCAGCACCTGCCGCAGCCGGACGAGGTACTCGCGCGCCTCGGCCGCGCTCCGGATGTCCGGCTCGCTCACGATCTCCATCAGCGGCGTCCCGGAGCGGTTCACGTCGATCAGGCTGTACGGCTCGCCGGTCACCGGGTCCACCCGGTGGAGCAGCCGCGCCGTGTCCTCTTCCATGTGCACGCGCGTGATGCCGACCCGCCGCCGCTCGCCGTCGACCTCCACCTCGAGCCACCCCTCGCGGCAGATCGGCAGGTCGTACTGCGAAATCTGGTAGCCCTTCATCAGGTCCGGGTAGTGGTAGTTCTTCCGGTCGAACTTGCTGAACGGCGCGATCGAGCAGTTCAGCGCCAGCCCCGTGAGCACGATGTCCTCGATCGCCTTCTCGTTGATGACCGGCAGGACGCCCGGCATCCCGAGGCAGACCGGGCAGACGTGCGTGTTCGGCTCCGCCCCCGAGTAGTCGGCGCTGCACCCGCAGAACATCTTGCTGGCGGTCTTCAGCTGGCAGTGCACTTCGAGGCCGATGACGACCTCGTAATCAGTCGCGATGGCGGTCACGCACTTCCCTCCGCCGTGTGGCCACCTCCCGAGTATAGGCGCGGGCCCGGCAACGGGTAACCGGGGAGATGCCGGGTCTCGGACCCGCCCATCACACCCCGGCCGCCTTCAGGCCGAGCCGCATCGCGACGAGGATGAGCGCGCCCGCCAGCGCGCGGAGGATGATGCCGCCGTGGAGCCGGTGCGCCAGCCGCGCCCCCACCTGCGCCCCGGGAATCGCCCCGGCCGCGAGCAGCAGCGCCTCCGCCAGCGCCCGGTCCCAGCCCAGCACGCCCTGCGCGAAGTGCACCGCCGTCCCCTCGGCCGCCATGAACATCAGCACGAAGTGCGACGTCGCCGCTGCGATGTGCACCGGGAAGTGCAGCATCGTCGCCATGATCGGCACGTGGATGATGCCGCCGCCGATGCCCAGCAGGCTGCTGATGAAGCCGACCGCGGTGCTGATCAGCACGCCCTTCCAGAGATGGTACGCATAGGTGAACGTGTTGCCGTGGATGTCCCGGATGGTCCGCCGCACCACGCCCCGCCCCTGCACCGGCGCCACGATCGCCGGGTTGTGCCGCCGGATGAGCAGGTAGAGCCCCACCCCCGCGAGCAGCAGCGCGAAAATCGCATCGAACAGCCGCCGCGGCACGTAGCCGACCGCGATCGCGCCGGCCACCGCCCCCGGGAACGTGCCGATGATGAACCACCACGCCGAGCGGAAGTCGATTCGCTTCTGCAGCCCGTACGCCAGCGACCCCGATGCCGCATTCGCACACACGACGAGCAGCGAAATCGCCGTGATCTGCTCCGGGTCCTTGTCCGGGTACACGAGCAGGAGGACGGGCACGAGGACGAACCCGCCGCCAGCCCCGACCAGCGTGCCGAACGCACCTACAGCGAACCCGAGCAGCACGAGAAGGGGGTCGGTCGGCTCCAGGGCGGTCCCTCGCGAATCCGTTGGACCGAGTTTCGCCCTTCCGCGCGGACCGGTCTACCGGCCGATCAGACCGGGATGCCGCCCTCGTCGGCGTAGTCGCCCCGCCGCCCGAACGCCCGGCCCCGCAGCCGGTCGAACATCCCGCCGAGCCGGTCCTGCAGGTGCGCCCATCGGCGCTCGATGCGGCCCCGGAGCCAGCCCCGCGTCGAGCCCGTCTCCCGATACCGCGCGTACCGCGCCTCGAGCCGCCGCTTCGGCCGCATCCGCCGCAGGCGCGCCAGCTCGCGGACCAGCGCCCGCCGGAGCAGCGCGGCCGCCTCTGCGTGGTCGGTGTGCGCGCCTTCGCCCGGCTCCGGCACGGTGTGGTCGACGATGCCCAGCCGCAGGCAGTCGTGCGACGTCAGCCGCAGCCGCTCCGCGACCTCTGCCGGCCCGCCTTCGAGCACCGCCGCCGCGTCCTCCGGCCGGACCACTTCGTAGACGGCGTTGTCGAGCATCAGCACCCGGTCGGCCGCGGCCATCGCCATCGCCGCTTCGGAGTTCCCTTCGCCCGTGATGACGGCCACCGTCGGCGAGGCTGCGCTCAGCATCGCCGCCATGCACCCGGCGATCGCGGCGCCCTGCCCCGCCTCTTCCGCCGCCAGCGACGGGTCCGCGCCCGCCGTATCGACCAGCGTCACCACCGGCAGCCCGAGCCGCGACCCGAGCCGAATCGCCCGCTCCGCCTTCCGGAAGCCGGCGGGCCCGATGAGCCCGCTCTGCTCGCCGCCGTGCGGCCGCACCTGGCCGACGAACACCGCTGCCTCGCCGTCCAGCGCGCCGATGCCCGCCACGATGGCGGGGTCATCCGTCCCGCTCCGGTCGCCATGCAGCTCGAAGAACGCGGTGGTCATCCGCGCGATGAACTCCCGCGCGGTCGGCCGCTTCTCGTGGCGCGAAAGCTGCACCTGCTGCCAGGCCGGCCGCGGCGTGTGGTGGACGTGGCCCGGCCGCGCCCCCTGCCCGGCGTTCGCGCCGTTCTGCCGGTCCAGGAGGTCGAGCAGACCCGCCAGCGTATCCCGCAGCTGCGGCCGCGCCACCACCGCATCGATCAGGCCGTGCTGCAGGTGCGCCTCCGAGGTGTGGGCGCCCTCCGGCAGCCCGTTCTTCGCAGATTCCTCCAGCGCCCGCAGGGCCGCATATCCGACGAGCGCGTTCGGCTCGGCGATCAGTACGTCGGCGAGGTTGATGAAGCCCGAATACGCCGACCCTGTCGTCGGGTCCGTCAGCACGCAGAGATACGGCAGCCCCTCCCGCCGGTGGCGTTCGATCGCGACGGCGATCCGCGGACCCTGCATCAGGGCGAGCAGCCCCTCCTGCATCCGCGTCCCGGACGTCGAGCAGACGAGGACCACCGGCAGCCGCCGCGAGGCCGCGCGTTCGAACGCCCGCGCCAGCCGTTCGCCCGCCGCCACGCCGATCGACCCGCCGAGGAACGCGAAATCGACCACGCCCACGACGACATCGTGGCCGCCGATGGCGCCCCGGCCCGTCACCGCCGCCTCGGTCAGCCGCGTCCGCCGCTGCTCCTGGATGACCCGCGACCGGTACGAATACCGCCTGCTCCCGGGGAACGAGAGCGGGTCGATGGCCGAGACGGCGCGGTCGTCTTCGTGGAAGGTGCCGAGGTCGAGCAGCGTGGCGAGCCGCTCCTGCGCCGTCAGGTGGAAGTGGAAGCCGCAGGCGTGGCACACCCGGAACCGTTCGTACAGCCGCGAGCCTTCGAGGTTCGCCCCGCATGAGAGGCACCGCTCCGGCTGCCGTTCGGGTTCGCTCCGCGGGGCCTCCTCGCCCCGCCGCAGGATGCTTCGAATCCCTTTCACGCTGGCTCCAGTCTATCAGGCCTCGTCATCCGCGCCCTCGCGCGCCAGCACCCGCCGCGAATCGCCCTCCTCCCGCGGCCCGACGATGCCCTCCGCCTCCAGCAGTTCGAGGATCTTCGCCGCCTTCAGGTAGCCCACCCGCAGCCGCCGCTGCAGCAGCGCCGGCGAAATCCGCTGATGCTTCGCGGCCAGCGCCCGCGCCTGGATGACCGCCGGGTCGTCCTCCTCCACCTCGATGTCCGCATCGCCGCCGTTCTGCGCTGCCAGCGCCTCCTCGAGCAGCGCATCCGCCGTCTCCGGCGCGAGCGACCGGAACCGGTCGTCCTTCCAGAACGTCACCAGCCGCTCTACCTCCGCGTCCGACAGGTAGACGCCCTGGATGCGGATCGGCTTCCCGGCATCGCGCGGCAGGTAGAGCATGTCGCCCCGGCCCAGCAGCTTCTCCGCGCCGCCCATGTCGAGGATCGTCCGCGAGTCCGTCTGCGACGTCACCGCGAACGCGATCCGCGTCGGGAAGTTCGCCTTGATGAGGCCGGTCACGACGTCGACCGAAGGCCGCTGCGTCGCCACGATGAGGTGGATGCCCGTCGCGCGCGCCAGCTGCGCCAGCCGGCAGATGAGCTTCTCGACCTCGAACGGCGCCGCCATCATCAGGTCCGCCAGCTCGTCGATGATGACGACCCAGTACGGCAGCTTCTTCAGCGTCCGCGGGTGCTTGTTGTACCCCTCGATGTTCCGCACGCCCAGCTCGGCGAACTTCTTGTAGCGCGCCTCCATCTCCCCGACGACCGCCTGCAGCACCCCCACCACCTTGTCCATGTCGACGATGACTTCGCTGAACGCCATGTGCGGGATGCCCGAATACCCGACCAGCTCCACCCGCTTCGGGTCCACCATCACGAACCGCACGTCGTCGGGCGTCGCGTTCATCATGATGCAGGCGATGATCGCGTTCATGCAGACGCTCTTGCCCGAGCCCGTCGCGCCCGCGATGAGCAGATGCGGCATCGTCGCGAGGTCGGCCACCACGGGCGCGCCCGCTACCCCCTTGCCGAGCGCGATCGCCAGCTTCGACTTCCGCGCTACCTCGGCGAACTCCTTCGTCTCCATCACCGACCGGAGGGTGACCACCGTCGCGCTGTCGTTCGGCACTTCGATGCCGACGATCGCCCGGCCGGGCACCGGCGCTTCGATGCGGAGGCTCGGGGCGGCAAGCGCCAGCGCGAGGTCGTTCTGCAGCGCCGTGATCTTGTTCACGCGCACCCGCGTCCGCGAGACCTCCACCCGCTCCGTCCGCGGCCGGCCGTCCGGCCCGAGCAGCGGCTTGCCGTTTTCGTCCCGCAGCGGCACGTCCTTGTAGCGCACTTCCCAGCCCGGCTCGACGCCGAACTGCGTCACCGTCGGGCCTTCGTTGATCTCCACCACCGTCGCATCGACGCCGAAGCTCGCCAGCGTATCGACGATGAGCTGCGCGCGGGCGGCGTTGTCGTGCCGGCGGCTCGCGCTCGGCTGCGGCGGGTTCAGCAGCTCCATCGCCGGCAGGTGCCAGCCGCTCCGCGTCTCGAGCGGCAGCCCGAGCTGCTCCGGCTCGCCCGGCTCCTCTTCCGCCGACGCCTCCGCGCTCCCTTCAGGTCCGAACGCCGACGGCAGCTCCTCCTCGGCGGCCGGCGGCGCAGGCTCCTCGGCTGGCACCTCCGTGAACGCCGCCGCCGCGCCGACGCCCACCGGCGATGCCGGTGCGCCCGGCTCGATCCGCGGCCGGAACACCACCGGCGGCGGCTCCAGCGAGGGCCCGGCGGGCTGCAGCCGGCCGTACTCCGCCGCCCCGATGACGACCTCCTCCTCCCGCTCGGGCCGCCGGAAGATGAACGCAATCCACCGCCCGGCTGCCGCCGCGGCCCGGTGCGGCAGCCGCCGCTCCCACGCCTCCTGCAGCCAGAGCGGGACGTGCACCGCCACCCACCGGGTCGGACCTGGCGCCAGCAGCGCCGCCGCGATGATGAACAGGCTCAGCCAGGCGACCTTCCCGAGCAGCCCGGCCACCAGCAGCTGGCCGAACCGGCCCCCGAGGCTCACCGCTGAAAAATCCACCGTCCCAATCCGCCACTGCGCTTCGTTGAGCCCGAGCAGCCCCCACACGAACAGCCCCAGCGCTGCGGCCCCCGCCGTGCGCCTCAGGAGGAGCCGGCGGTCGAGATACCACCCTCGCCACGTCACCGCCGCCCCGTACAGGGCCCAGCCGGCGAGCACCAGCAGTCCGAAGCCGATTCCCCGCAGCACCGCGTCGCGCGCCCGCTCGAGCGCGGCCGCTCCATCGAAGAATGCTACCCACACCGCGAACCCGCCCGCGGCGACCAGCGCCGCCGCCTCCTTCCACCAGCGCCGGGCAGCGGCCGAGAGCCGCGATGGCGTCCGGCTTCGCGTGCTCCGCCTGGCCGGCGTACGCACCGGGCGGGCCCGGCTCTTCGTCGTGCGTGCCGCCATACGACCTGCACTCCTCAGCTGCCGGCCGAAACCCCCCGCTGGCCCCGGCCACGCGCCCCATCGAACTTGCCGACCTAGACCTCGACTGTCACGGTCAGCACCATCGGGCGCCTGCGCGTCTCATCATAAAGGAACTTGCTGACCCCGTCCCTGATGCGGTTGTTGATGTCCCCGAATTCGGCATAGTGCTCCGCCCCCTGCAGCGCCCGCGCGACCACCTCCCGCGTCCGCTCAGCGAGGTCCTCCCGCTCCTCGAGGTCCACGAAGCCGCGGGCAAGGATCTCCGCCGGCCGCTCGAGCGCACCCGTTTGCTTGTCGACCGCCACGATGACGACCACCACGCCGTCTGTCGAAAGATGGGCGCGGTCGCGGAGGATGTGCTGGTCCACGTCCCCAATGCCGAGCCCGTCGACGTAGACGTAGCTCGCCGGCACCCGGTCGCCCAGCCATGCCGCCTCCTCGTCGATCTCGAGGACATCCCCGTCGGTCAGGACGAAGGCGTTGCCCTGCGGCACGCCTACCGACTCCGCCAGTCGCGCATGAACCACGAGGTGCCGGTACTCCCCGTGTATGGGCACGAAGTACTCCGGCTGCAGCAGGCCCTGGATGATCTTGAGCTCCTCCCTGCTCGCGTGCCCCCGCACATGAATGTTCGACACGCGGTTGTAGAGCACATCCGCGCCCAGCCGAAACAGGTTGTCCACATTCCGGTACACCGCCTGCTCGTTGCCCGGGATGGGCGATGCCGAGAGGACCACCGTGTCGCCCTTCGTAATCTGGATGTGCCGGTGGTCGCCGTTCGCCATCCGTGTCAGCGCGCTCGTCGGCTCGCCCTGGCTGCCCGTCGTCACCACGACCAGCTGCGACGGTGGCGTGTTCCGCATCTCTTCCACACCGATGATGGTGCCCTCGGGTGCCTGGAGGTAGCCCAGCTGCCGCGCCATCGCCACGTTGTCGATCATCGAACGCCCCGTAACGAACACCTTCCGGTTCGTGAACACCGCAGCGTCGATGACCTGCTGGACCCTCGAAATGAGCGAGGCGAACGTCGCGACGATCACCCGGCCGGGGGCGTTCACCATAATCTGCTTGAGCGCCTCTCCCACCAGCTGCTCGCTCGGCGTGTACCCGTCCATCTCGGCGTAGGTCGAATCGGCCATGAGGAGCAGGCAGCCTTCAGCACCCACCTGCGCCAGCCTGATCAGGTCCGTGTGCTGGTCCATCACCGGCGTATGGTCCAGCTTGAAATCCCCCGTATGGACAACTGGCCCCAGCGGCGTACGGATGATGAGCCCGCACGCGTCGGGGATCGAATGCGCCACGGTGAAGAACTCGACCTTGAACACGCCGGCCTCGATGACCTGCCCGGGTTCGACGACATGGGTCTTGGCCTTTTGCGCCAGCCGGTGCTCCTGCAGCTTCACCCGGATGAGGCCGTCCGTCAGGCGCGTGCTGTACACGGGCACATCGAATTCCCGGAGGAAATATGGCAGCGCGCCCACGTGGTCTTCGTGACCGTGCGTGAGGAAAACCGCGCGGAGCTTCTCCTTCCGCTCCCGGAGGTACGTGAAATCCGGGATGACGAGGTCCACCCCGAGCATCTCTTCTTCCGGGAACATCAGCCCGACATCGATGACGATGATGTCGTCGCCAAACTCGAGCACCATCATATTGCGGCCGATTTCGCCCAGGCCGCCGAGCGGGATTACGCGAAGGGTCGTTTTCGAAGTCATCAAGTACCTATTCGAACAGGGGAATTTGCTGCGGACCAGCCGGCGCGCCGCCGCCCTCGGAGGGCAGGGCCGCCGCTGGCGCCGCTGGCAATGCTGGCCCGGTCGCGGGTGCCGGGGAGACTGGCGCCCGCGGTCGACCGCTGTCGCGGTCAGCGGCTGGCCTCACCGCCGCCCGCGCGCGTTCGAGGATTTCCCGGAGCCCGCGGAAGTCCTCGATGAGCACCTGCCGAAGCGCTCCCTGGTGGAGGGCCGCCGCGGGGTGGTACATGGGCACGATGAGGCGCCCGTCGACCTCCTTCGGCCGGCCATGGATGCGCGAAATCGTCTGCTGGGGGAACCACCTCGCCATCGAGAATCGGCCGAGCGTCACGATCACGAGCGGGTCGACGAGGTCGATTTGGAGGTCCAGGTATTCCGCGCAGGCCTCGATTTCGCCCGGCAGCGGGTCCCGGTTCCCCGGCGGCCGGCACTTCAGCACGTTGCAGATGTACACGTCTTCGCGGCGCAGGCCCGCCTCGGCGATGAGTTCGCCCAGGAACTGGCCCGCGGCCCCGACGAAGGGTCGCCCCTGCCGGTCTTCGTTGAGGCCCGGCGCCTCGCCGATGAACATTACCTCGGCATCGAGCGGACCCTCCCCCGGGACCGCGTGTGTCCGCGTCTCTGCCAGGGCGCAGAGACGGCACGCCCGGATCACCTCGTACAGCTCCCTCGCGCGCTCCTCTCTGGGCACCGAGATCACAGGCGCGCCACCTCCGCGGCAGGTCCGGCCCCTGCCGGGGCCGACCGGAGCCGCCGCGTCGCGGTCACCAGCATCTGAGCACCGATGGCGGAGAGCACGACCGCGAACACGACCTGCAGCCCACGCCCGCTGAGCTGCGTTGCCAGCCACGCGCCGGCCACCGCGCCCGGCACGGCCGCCGGGGTGATCCACCTCGCTGCTACCGTATCGACCGTGCCCTGCCGGTAGTGGGTCAGCGCCCCCAGCGCAGAAGCGAGGACGATGACGACGAGGGAGATGCCCTGCGCCGCGTGCTGCTCCGTCCCCAGCACCAGCACCATCGCCGGGACGAAGATTGCCCCACCCCCGATACCCAGGGCCCCGCTCGCGAGCCCTCCCGCGAGGCCGATCGCGGCTGCCAGCAGGGCTTCCTCGCCGGCGCCCGGCGTGAGCCAGCCCCCGGATGGCGCGAAGAACAGCAGCCGGAGCGAAACTGCCAGCAGGAATATCCCGAAGAGCTGCCGCAGCCGGAGCGCCGGGATCCGCAATGCGATGCGCGCCCCGGCCACGGCCCCCGTCATGGCGCCCGTTGCCAGGCCCCCGAAGAGCAGCCAGTCAAAATGCCCCGCCAGCCCGTACAGCACGGCCGCCACGGCTGCGGTCGCCGTGATGACCACCAGCGATGTGCCGTGGGCCACGTGCTGCCGCATCCGCAGGGGCCCCGTCATGAGGGGCACCATCACCGCCCCGCCGCCTCCGCCGAGCAGCCCGCTCAGCATCCCGCCAGAGAATCCTGCCAGCGCCGACCATTGCCCCCGCGTGCTCACGCCGCAGCCCCCCCGGGCCGCGGACGCTTCGGCTGCACCGCCCAGGCCATCAGGATGCCTACGAAGTACAGCCCGAGGAGCGGCCCAGCAACGAACGTCTGCGTGATAGGGTCGGGGGTCGGCGTGACGATCGCCGCGATGATGAACACCACGACCACCGCGTACCGCCAGAAGCCAAGCAGCTGCCGCGCCCGCACCAGCCCCAGCCGGGCGGCGATCGCCAGCACCATGGGCAGCTCGAACGAAATCCCCACCCAGAAAATGATGCGTGTCACGAAATCCACGTACTGCCGTATGCCGATGACGTTGTCGATCTCATCGCTGCCCAGCTCGAGCAGGAAGCCGAGCGACGCGGGCAGGATCACCCAGTAGGCGAACGCCATCCCCGCCAGCAGGAAGAAGGCCGCACCGATGATGCCCGGCAGCAGGATCTTCCGCTCGCGCGGCGTGAGCCCCGGCACGATGAACGCGAGCAGCTGGTAGATCACCACGGGCGAGGCGACGATGACCCCGCCATAGAGGCCAATCTTCACGATGATGCCGATGCGGTCCGTGGGCGAGAAGCTCGAGACCCGGAAGTCCTCGACGCGCTCCCGTGCCGGCGCCACCATCCAGCCAAGGATCGTTTCCCAGAAATAAAAACACAGGATGACGCCGACGAGCACCGCCAGCCCGCTGACCATCACCCGGTAGCGCAGCTCCTTCAGGTGCTCCAGCAGCGTCATCTCCGGGCCGCCGCTGTAGCCCTCCGCCTCGGCCTGCGGAGCGGCCGCGCCCTGCTCCCGGATCGGTTCAGCGACCATGGCCGTCAGAATACCAGCGGCGGCGCCGGCGCCTCACCGCCCGCGTTCCCGGGCCGCGCCTCCGCGGTCTGGCCGGCCGGCTCGCCGGCTCCCGCCGCCGCCTGCTCGCTCACCTGCGGGGCAGCCAGCGCCTGGCTCGCCTCAGCTTCGGCGGCGCGGAAATTCGCATCGAGTTCAGCCAGCCCCTGGTTCAGCTTCGCCTGCTCCTCGCGCAGCGTCTTCTGCGCCAGGTCGAGCTCCCCGCGCATCGTCCGGTACTGCTCGTCGAGGTAATCGATCTCGTCCCGGAACTCATCCCGCACTGCGCGCGCGTACATTTGCATCTGCCGCACCGCCCGCCCGATCTGGTACGCCATCTGCGGCAGCCGCTCAGGCCCCACCACCACCAGCAGCAGGACGAGGATGAGCAGCAACTCCTGGTAGCCGATGCCCAGGAACTCCACGCGTCCCTCCCCGGGGGGCGGACCCGCGCCCCGGACGGCGCGGGCGCCTTACTTGTCTTCGACTCCGTGGTCCTTCAAGTAGTCTACGGCGTCCTGCACGGTCACGATCTTTTCCGCGTCTTCATCGCTGATCTCGAGCCCGTTCACGTCGTTCGCGAACTCCTCCTCGAGCGACATGATCAGCTCGACGAGGTCCAGCGAGTCGGCGTTCAGGTCGTCCACAAACGACGCGCTGGGGACGACCTCGTCCTCCTCCACGCCGAGCTGCTCGACCACGATTTTCCGAACACGTTCGAATACGGTTGCCACGGTCCTGGTTTCTCCTCGGGATTTACGATTGCTGGGTAGGGTCCGTTGTCGTTCTTGACTCGCGGCCTGCCGGCTCTTCACCGCTCCGACCCGGGCCGTCTGCCGGCCCCCGGAGCCGTTCGCTGACCGTCCGCAGGACGCCGTTCACGAAGCTCGGCGAGGTGTCGCCTCCGTAGCGATGCGCGAGTTCGACCGCCTCGTTGATGACCGCAGCGACCGGCGCAGCGTCGTCCGAGACGAGTTCCCATATTGCAAGCCGCAGGATGTTGCGGTCAACGATGGCCAGCGTGCTCACCGGGTACTTCGGCGCCGCCGCCTGGATCTGCCGGTCGAGCTCCGGCCGCATCGCCTGCACCCCTTCGATGGCGGCGATGCCCCGCCGCTCCCACTCCTCCCCGCGGAGCGCCGGCCGCTTCTCGCGCTCTTCCCGGAGCCGACGGCGGAACGCCGCCTCCGGCGGGTGGCCCGAGGTTTCGCCTTCGTAGAGCGCTTCGAGGGTGAGCTGCCGGATGAGGCGGTGCGGGCTGACGGCGGTCACGCCATCACCATACCGCCATCCACGTGAATGCACTGCCCCGTGATGTACGCCGCGCCGTCCCCCGCGAGGAACGCGACCAGCGGCGCCACCTCCTCCGGGCCGGCCAGCCGCCCCAGCGGAATCTGCGACTTCGCCCACGCCACCGCCTGCTCCGTCATCCCCTGGATGATGTCCGTCTCGATGAAGCCCGGCGCGACCGCGTTCACCGTCACGCCCCGCGAGGCCACCTCCCGCGCCAGCGCCCGCGTGAAGCCGATGAGTCCCGCCTTCGCCGCCGCGTAGTTCGCCTGCCCCGCATTCCCCATCACGCCGACCACGCTCGTGATGTTGATCACCCGCCCGGCTTTCGACCGGAGCAGCGGCCGCATCGCCGCCCGCGTCACGAGGAACGCCCCGCGCAGGTTCACCTGGTGGACCGCGTCCCAGTCGTCGTCGCTCATTCGCATCAGCAGGCCGTCGCGCGTGATGCCGGCGTTGTTCACGAGGATGTCGAGCCCGCCGAACCGCTCCGCGGCCGCCTTCACCATGGCGGCCGCCTCATCGGCGTTCGCTACGTCGCCGCCGACCGCGAATGCATCGCCGCCGAGCGCCCGGATCTCCGCGGCGACCTCTTCGGCCAGCGCGCCGTTCGAACGGTAGTTCACCGCCACCCTGGCCCCGCGCCGCCCCAGTTCGAGGCAGATTGCCCGGCCGATGCCCCGGCTGCCGCCGGTCACCAGCGCCGCCCGGCCGTCCAGCTCACCCATCGGGCAGCTGCACCCGCACCGACGCCGCATCGTTGACGTTGATGCAGGTCGACTTCCGCAGCATCCGCTTGATGATCGCGGTCAGCACCCGCCCGGGTCCGAACTCGATGAACGTCTCGATGCCCTGTTCGCCGAGGAACTCGACCGTCCGGCTCCACTGTACGGGCCGGCAGACCTGGTCGACCAGCTCGTGCCGGATCGCCAGTTCGTCCTGCGTCGGCGTCGCCGTCACGTTCAGCACCACCGGCACCGCCGGGTCGGCCAGCGAGGCCGTCGCGACCGGCTGCACCATGCCGTCGGCCGCCGGCCGCATGAGCGAACTGTGGAACGCACCGCTCACGCTCAGCGGGATGACCTTCACCGCGCCGCGCGCCTTGGCGTAATCCAGCGCGCGCACCACCGCTTCGCGCCGCCCGCCGATGACCACCTGGCCCGGCGCGTTGACGTTGCAGACCTCGGCGCCCGCCTCCCGGCAGATCTCTTCGCAGTCGGTCAGGTCGAGCCCCAGCACGGCGGCCATCGTCCCGGGGTTTTTCTCCCCCGCCGCCTGCATCAGCTCGCCGCGCGTCCGCAGCAGGCGGATCGCCTCGTCGAACGGCAGCGCGCCGGCCGCCACCAGCGCCGAGTACTCGCCGAGCGAGTGCCCGGCCACGAACGCCGGCCGCTCCAGCAGCTTCGGCGAAACCTCGGTGGCGACTTTCAGCAGCGCGAGGCTCGTGACGGCGATCGCCGGCTGCGCGTTCTTCGTCTGCTGCAGCTCGTCCTCCGGCCCTTCGAAGCAGAGCCGGCTCAGCCGGAACCCGAGAATCTCATCGGCGCGGTCGTACAGTTCGCGCGCCGAGGGGAACTGCTCGTAGAGGTCTTTGCCCATGCCGACGGCCTGGGCACCCTGGCCCGGGAACACGAACGCCCGGTCCTTGCGAACCGGGTCGCTGTAGATGAGGAACGGTTCCAGGGCCGTCGCTCCGAAAGTTAGTCGAGCTCCGGTTCGGGCAGCTGAATCACTTCCCGCCCCCGGTAGGTCCCGCAGATCGGGCACGCGTGGTGCGCCAGCCGGGGAGCCTTGCACCGCGGACAATCGATGATGTGCGGCATCCGGATCTTCAGATGCGAGCGGCGCTTCCCCTGGCGCGAAGCTGCGTATTTCCGCTTGGGCAGCGGCGGCATAGCGGCTCTCCTTCAGGTCGTTACCCATGCTTCCGAGGTTGCAGTGTGAGCAGCCCCGCCCATCGCGGGTCGATCGGTGCGCGCTCGCACTGGCAGGTTTCCATGCCGAGGTCCGTCCCGCATTCGGGGCACAGCCCCGGGCAGTCCGGCCGACACAGCGGCTGCATGGCAGCCGCCATCACCGTATATTGCCGGACCGCCTCACTAATGTCGATCTCGTTGTCCAGCCCGATGAGGAACGTGTCCTCGTCCTCCCCTTCGATCGGTTCGACCCAGTGCCCGTCCACCAGGTCCACCTGCTGCCGGTAGAACTCCTCGAACGCCACCGTCTCCGGGTACGCGAACGCCACCAGGCAGCGGCTGCACTGCGCCTCGATGAGCACATCCGCCCGGCACCGGACCAGCACACCCCGCGGCACCCGCACCAGCTCCACGCTCCCCCGGTGGACCGGCTCTTCCGGCTCGATGATGTGGCGCCGGCTCGCGCCGACCTCCGATTTCAGCAGCCCCGCAACGTTGAAGCGCATCCCTCCGCCCCCTCCTGTGGTCCTTCCTCTCATTGAACCCCATTTCGCAGCGCCCCGGTAGGTTCGCCACCGCCGCGGCGGATGCCGCACGCCATAACTCCCTGACTTTCGTGATGATTCGGCCAAAATGCCGCCCCGCCCGTTGAGCGGCGCCAGCGGCCACCCTAGGCTGTTGCCCCGGGGCTTTGCCGTTACGGTTAGCCTGCCCCGGATGGCCCATGTCGCTCATCACCGACGTCCGCACGCTCCAGGAAATCGACGACGAGGCCGCCTCCCTCGAATCCGCCCTCGCCGAGGTCGAAGCCCGCCTCGCCCGCTCCGAGGCGCTGGAAGCCGCCGAAGCCGCCTTTGCCGCCGCCGATACCGCCTTCCAGGAGGTCCGCCGCGCCCAGCGCGACCTCGAAGCGTCCATCGCCGCCCTTACCGCGAAAATCGTCCCCGAAGAGACCCGGCTCTACGACGGCTCCGTTCGCAACCCGAAGGAGCTCACCGCCATCCAGCACGAGGTCGAGCACCTCAAGAGTCAGCGCAGCGGCCTCGAAGACCGGCTCCTCGAGGTGATGGAGGCGTGCGAGGCCGCGTCCGCGGCCCGCGCTGCCGCCGAGGCCGACCTCGCCGCCGGCCGCCGCGCCCGCGCCGCAGACGTCGAAGCGCTCGAGACGAAGCGCGCCGACCTCGCGGCCCGCCTCGCCGATGCCCGCGCCCGCCGCGACGCCCAGGCGGCGCGCATCCCGCCGTCCGCCCTCCGCCTCTACGACGATATCCGCCGCCGCCGCGGCCATGCCGTCGCCCGCATCCAGGGCTCCAGCTGCACCGGCTGCCGCGTCGCCATCCCCGAAAGCATCCGCCGGAAGACCTTCGACCCGGAAGCGCTCGCCCAGTGCCCCAACTGCGAACGCATCCTCTACGTCGGGTAGGCGCCCGTGCAGGCCATCGGCTACTTCTCTGCCTCCGCCCGCCGCAACGGTCAGAAGCGCAGCATCGGCGAGCAGAACCGCGCCTTCCTCGATTTCTGCCAGCGCTCCGGGTACGAGGTCGCCGCAACCTTCGCCGACCCTGATGAGGCGTCATCCGCCGGCTTCGACCAGCTCCTCGAGTTCCTCCAGCGGCCCGGCCGGACGTTCACCGTCGTCGTCATCGATGCCCTCTCCGCCCTCGGGCCGGACCTCGGCGCGGCCGCCCTCCGCCTCCTCGAACTCGAGCACGGCGGCGCGACCGTCCTCCTCGCCCACAACGGCAGCGAAGCCTTCAAGGCGCTCGTCGATACCTGGGCCGAGCGCGGCGAAGGCACACCGATCTCCGAACGCGTCCGCTCCGCCATGCGCCGCAAAGCCGTCCGCGGCGAAGTCCTCGGCCGGCCGCCCTACGGCTATCGCGTCGGCCCCCGCCGCCGCCTCGAGCTCGTCCCCGAAGAGGCCGTCGTCGTCCGCTACATCTTCCGCCTCTACCTCGGTGAGAACCTCGGCATCCGGAAGATCGCCGGCCGCCTCAACGACGAAGGCATCCCCACCCGCCGGGGCGGCCGCTGGAGCATGGTCACCGTCCGCGACATTCTCCGGAACCGTGCCTACCTCGGCCACTACTCCCGCTTCGGCACCACCGTCACCGGCAGCCACCCCGCCCTCGTCTCCCCCGAAGACTTCCGCCGCGTCCAGGACCGCCTCCAGGCGCGCCACACCCCGGCCCGCCAGCGCTCCGTCACGCCCTTCCTCCTCAGCGGCCTCGTCCACTGTGCCCGCTGCGGCAACAAGATGATCGGCGTCAGCCGCCGCCAGTCCTGGCTCACCCGCTCCGGCGAATCGCACTCCGCCACCTACCGCTACTACCAGTGCGAATCCCGCACCAACCAGAGCTCCTGCGGCTACAACACCCGCCGCGCCGCCGAACTCGAAGCGCGCGTCCGCGAAGCCCTCGCCAGCGACGACCACCCCGGCCCCCGCGTCCGCATGGCCGGCAACGTAGATTCGTACCACCTCGAGCTCCTCTCACAGGTCGACCGCATCGAGTCGCGCATCAAGCGCAACCGCCGCCAGGTCGAAGAGCTCGTCGCCGATGCCGCCCACGGCCACATCTCCCTCGAGCGCCTCAAAGCCCTTGGCGCCGACCTCGCCGAAGAGCACCGTCAGCTCCAGGCCGAGCTTGCCGCCGCGCGCGAACGCATCCGCGCCCATGAATCCGAAGCCGAGCGCCGACGCCACCTCGAACAGCAGCGCGAGCGCCTCCTCCGCGAATGGGACAGCCTCCCCTTCAACGACCTCCAGGCCGCGCTCCGCGACGTCGTCGACCGCATCGACGTCGATGGCGACGACGTCCGCGTCTACCGCCGCGCCTGAGCCGCGTGTCTGCCCGCGCCCTGCCCGTGCATACTGAAACCGATGTCCGAAAACCTCTTCACCATGCTCTCGGCCTACCGGCCGGGTTCGAAGGCAACCCCCTTCGAAAACTACTGCACCAGCGCCCTCGCCTACTTCCTCCGCGGCGGCCACCGCATGCTCAACGCCCTCTTCGCCCAGGCCGCCGGCGTCGGCAGTGAGCCGCTCGCCCTCGTCGAAGTCCAGCCGCGCCTTGCCGACGCCGGCGTCGCCGACCTCCTCCTCACCTACGAAGGCGGCAGGCGCATCCTCGTCGAAGTCCAGGTCGAACCCGGCGCCGATGAGTCCCAGCTCCCGGCCATGGAATCCGTCGCGCGCCAGTGGAGCGAGCCCCCCGCCTTCGTCATGCTCGGCCTCCCCCGCGACGACGTCCCCGCCCCGTGGGTCCCCGTCACCTGGTACGAAGTCGTCGAAGCCCTCGACGGCGACCCCGACCCCATCGCCGCCCAGTTCCGCCAGTTCGTCCTCGAAGACATCCTCGGCCTCGGCGAAGTCCCCCTCGACGAAGCGCTCACCACCAACCGCCTCCACGCGCTCATCGGCGCCGCCCTCCGCATGCGCTTCGGCCCCGGCGTCCGCTACGTCGCCAGCGCCTCCCGCCCTGTCGGCGGCCACTACCGCTACTTCGGCACCACCTTCGCCCTTCCCGGCGAAGAGATGACCTGCTGGGTCGGCCTCGTCAACGAAACCGTCCCCCTCGGCGAACACTACCACCTCATGCTGGCCGCCCGGGACCGCCCCGTTCTCTTCCCCGTCCAGCAGCCGCGCGCCACCGGCGACTGGAAATGGCCGCACTGGACCGGGATGGGGCGGGTCGTCCGCCCCATCACCGGCGTGCAGGTCGAAGGGCTGCTCGAGCGCCTCGGCGCCGGGTAGCCCCCGCGCCCCGGGCTAGAGCAGGTCGCCGCCGCAGGCCGGCGCCGTCGTCCCGAACTCCTTGAACGCCTTGATGACGTTCCGCCCCGTCGTCCAGCGGTGCACCTCATCCGGGCCGTCCACCAGCCGCTGCGAGCGGATCGCCGTATACCAGCGGGCCAGCGGCGTATCGAGGCTGTAGCCCAGCGCACCGTGCAGCTGGATCGCCGTGTCCACCACCTTGTGCACCATGTTCGCGAGGAACACCTTCGCGATGCCGTTCTCCTGCCGGATGTCCAGTCCCTTCTCCGCCTTCCACGCGATGTGGAGCAGCATCAGGCGGGCGATGTACAGCTCCGTCGCGCAATCGGCCAGCATCCACTGCACACCCTGCCGGTCGGCGAGCAGCCGGCCGAACGTCTCCCGCTCGGTCACCCGCTTCGCCGCCATATCGAGCGCGCGCTGCGCCATCGCCACGTTGTGCATCCCGTGCCGCAGCCGGCCGTACGCCAGCCGGTGCTGCCCCATGTTGAACCCGTTCCCCTGCCCGCCCAGCAGGTTCTCGTGCGGCACCACGAGGTTTTCGATCTTCACCTCGGCGTGCCCGCCGCCGAGGATGTGCGTCAGCGGCCCCTCGATCGCCATCGTCGGGATGTCCCGGACGATCCGGTAGCCCGGGTTCGGCAGCTCCACGATGAACGTGCTGAACTGCTGATGCCGCGGCGCATCAGGGTCCGTCTTCGCCATCACCACCGCGATGTCCGCGACGCTCGCCGCGCTCGAGAACCACTTCTCCCCGTTCAGGATCCAGTTGTCGCCGTCGCGCACCGCCGAGGTCTTCATCCCGGTGGCATCAGCCCCGGCGGCCCGCTCCGTCATCGAATAGCAGACCCGTTTCTCCCCGTTGAGCAGCGGCTTGAGGAACTTCTCCTTCTGGTAGTCCGTCCCGTGCTGCAGGATCGTCAGCATCGTCGCGTCGTCGGGGCCCTGCGTGTTCAGCGCCAGCGCACCGAGGTAGCTCTCCCCCAGCTCCATCTGGACGAGCGCATTCGCCAGCGGGCCGAGCCCCATCCCGCCCCATTCCTTCGGGACGAACGGGCACCAGAGCCCCTGCGACCGCGCCTTGTGCCGGAGCTCGGCCAGCACCTCCTTGTACGGCTCCCCGTCGAGCAGCCGCTTCTCCGCCGGGATGCACTCGCTGTGGACGAACTCCCGCACCTTCTGACGGATCGCCTTCGCCTCCGCCGGGATCTCGAAATCAACGGCCATCGGTTCTCGGATACTCCCTTCGCTGTCTGGTTGCCGGGCAGCTTTGGCGGCGCGGCCCGGCGAAGCCCGCCCATCATAAGCGCTGGCGGGCGCCCCTGCCGGGCCGCATCACCGGCCGCTCCATGCGGCCCTCGCCCCTAGATCCCGCTGCCCCCAGAGACAACCAGCAGCGAACCCGTCGTGTAGCTCGACGCATCCGAGGCGAGGTAGAGCGCTGCTCCCACGATCTCGTGCGGCTCGCCCCCGCGCTGCAGCGGAATCGACGTCCTGGCCCGCTCCTTGAACGCCTCCATATCCCAGGCCTTTGAGATGTCCGTCAGGAACGGCCCCGGCACGATGCAGTTCACCCGCACCTTCGGCGCGAACGCCCGCGCAAACCCCACCGTCATCGCGTTCAGCCCCGCCTTCGCCGCCGCGTACGGGATTACGTCCGGCGCCGGGTGGAGCGACGCCGTGCTCGAGACCATGATGATCGAGCCGCCGCTGCCCTCCGCCATCTTCGTGCCCACCAGCGCCGTCAGCCGGAACGGCCCTTTCAGGTTCACGTCGAGCACCTTGTCGTACAGCGCCTCCGTCACGTTCGCCACGTGGTCGTAGATGGGCGACATCCCGGCGTTGTTCACCAGCACGTCGACCCTCCCGAACGCCTCGTACGCCCGCCGCGCCAGCGCCTCAACCTGCTCCCATTCGCCCACGTGGCACGCCGCCGGCAGCGCCTTCCGCCCCGTCTCCCGCACCACCTCCTCCGCCAGCCGCTCGCACGCCTCCAGCTTCCGGCTCGCGATGATCACATCCGCTCCCGCGTGGGCGAACGCCAGCACCATCTCGCGCCCCAGCCCCCGGCTCCCGCCGGTGACCAGCGCCACCTTCCCTTCGAGACTGAACAGCTTCCCGATATCCATCGCCTTCCTCCAATCCGAAACGAAATCGATTGCCGCGCAAGCCTACCGCATGCCGCCCACCAGGGCCCGGCAATCGCGCCTAGCCCCCGCTCCCGCTACCCTGAGGCGTAAGCACCGGGCATTCGCCTCCAAACCCTCTCCGCGGAACGCACACATGGCCAAAGTCGGCATCATGGAAACGGCCATCCGCGATGGCCATCAATCGCTCCTCGCCACCCGCATGCGCACCGAGGACATGATCCCCGTCCTCGAGCTCATGGACTCCATCGGCTACCACTCCATCGAGTGCTGGGGCGGCGCCACCTTCGACACCTGCCTCCGCTTCCTCAAGGAAGACCCGTGGGAGCGCCTCCGCGAAATCAAGAAGCGCCTCAAGCACACCCCCACCCAGATGCTCCTCCGCGGCCAGAACGCCGTCGGCTACCGCCATTACGCCGATGACGTCATCGATGAGTTCTGCGACCGCGCCGTCCAGAACGGCATGGACATCTTCCGCATCTTCGACGCCCTCAACGACACCCGGAACCTCGAGACCGCCTTCCGCGCCGTCAAGAAGGCCGGCGGCCACGTGCAGGGCGCCATCTGCTACACCACCTCCCCCGTCCACACTGTGGACTCCTTCGCGAAGCTCGCCGACGAGATGATCGCGATGGGCGCCGACTCCATCGCCATCAAAGACATGGCCGGCCTGCTCAGCCCGATGATGGCGAAGCAGATCGTCGAGCGCATCCGCCAGAAGCACCCCACCATCCTCATCCAGATGCACTGCCACGATACCGGCGGCTTCTCCGAGATGGCCTACCTCATGGGTGTGCAGGCCGGCGCCAACGTCATCGACTGCGCCATCTCGCCCCTCGCCGGCGGCACCAGCCAGCCCGCCACCGAAACCCTCGTCGCCTCGCTCGCCGAGTTCCCCGAGTACGCCACCGGGCTCGACATGGAGAAGCTCCGCCAGCTCGCCGACTACTTCCGCGGCGTCCGGCGGAAATACTGGAAGTTCGAATCCGGCCTCCTGGGCATCGACGCCGGCGTCATCTCCCACCAGGTCCCGGGCGGCATGATCTCCAACCTCGTCGGCCAGCTCCGCGAGCAGGGCGCCGAGCACAAGCTGCCCGAAGTGCTCGAAGAAAACGCCCGCGTCCGCGCCGACCTCGGCTATCCGCCCCTCGTCACCCCCAGCTCCCAGATCGTCGGCACGCAGGCGGTCCTCAACGTCCTCACCGGCAAGCGCTACGCCACTGTCACCCGCGAGACCCGCAACCTGGCCAAGGGCATGTACGGCCGCACCACCGTTCCGATCGCGCCCGACATCCTGAAGCAGCTCCTCGGCGACGAGCAGCCGATCGACCACCGCCCGGCCGACGACCTCGAGCCCGAGATGGAGAAGGCGAAGGCCGAAATCGCCGACCTCGCGGAGAACATCGACGACGTCCTCAGCTACGTGATGTTCCCCCAGGTCGCCCGCGAGTTCTTCCAGTGGCGGCGCGAAGGCGGCGGGCCCGAGCGTGAACTCGTCGCCGCCGTCGTCGGCGCCATGACCATCTCCGAAAAGAAGCAGCAGGCCGCCGCAGCACCCGCGCCGGCCGCTGCCCACAACGGCGACACCAGCAACTGGCGCTCCTTCGGGCGCCTCCGCCAGATGCGCTAGGAGGAACCGCCATGGCCAAGGTCACCATCGGAGGCCGCACCTACGAGGTCGAAGTCCGCGGCGATCGCGTCATCGTCGACGGCCACGAATACCCCGTCACCGTTCGCGAAGAGACCGGCTACGTCACCGTCACCGCCGGCGGCGTCCCCTACCGCGTCCAGCTCCCGCCCCCGGACCAGCGCCAGAGCGGCATGGAAGTCCAGGTCGATTACCGCCCCTTCAAGCTCGAATGGGAAGGCCGCCTCGGCGGCGGGCCCGCTCCGCGCGAGCGCGCTGCAGCCTCCCCGGCTGCCGGCGGCGGTCCGAAGGCCGCCGTCAAAGGCGCCGTCACCGCCCAGATCAGCGGCAAGGTCGTGCGCATCAACGTCAAAGCCGGCCAGGCCGTCGCGAAGGGCGACGTCCTCCTCATCCTCGAAGCGATGAAGATGGAGAACGAAATCAAGGCCCCCGCCGACGGCACCGTCAAAGACGTCCCCGTCAGCGAAGGCCAGCGCGTCTCGGAAGGCGACGTCCTCGCCGTCATCGAATAAAACGGTCACTCTCAGCACCGCTCGACGGGAGGGGCCGCGCGTCCGCGTGGCCCCTCCCGTCGTCCCCGGCGATAATGACTCCGGGCCCGTAGCTCAGCGGTAGAGCAGTGGACTTTTAATCCATTGGTCGAGAGTTCGAATCTCTCCGGGCCTACGATGCGCTCCCGGCGCGTCAGCCGGCCGGCGCGGAAGGGTCGAGCGGCCCCGCGAAGTCCCGGAGCAGCCGCTCCAGCACCGCCTCGTCGACGCTCCCGGCCTCGGCCGCGCCGCGCTTCGAATAATCGAGCTGCTCCAGCACCGCCAGTTTCTGCTCCAGCACGCCCCAGACGACATCGTCCAGCGTCCCCGGCGCGGTGACGTAGTACACGTTCACCATCCGCTGCTGACCGATGCGGTACGCCCGGTCTTCGGCCTGCAGGTGGTTCGCCGGCACCCAGTCGAGGTCGTTGAAGAACACCTGCGTCGCCGCCGTGAGCGTGATGCCCGTCCCGGCCGCGAGGATGTTCCCCACGAACACCTTCACCGCCGGGTCCGACTGGAACAGGTCGACCGCCTCCTGCCGCGCCGCCTGCGCCGTGTCGCCCGTCAGCCGCACGGCCGCATCCCCGAAATGGCGCTCCAGCGCATCGGCCACCGCGTTGAAGCCGGTGAACACGATCGCCTTCTCGCCGCTCGCCACCGCATCCTCGACGAGCGCGGCCGTGTGCTTCGCCTTGTCCTTCGCGATGGCGTGCCGCAGCTTCGAGAACACCGGCAGCAGCTCGTTCCAGCGCACCCGGCCGCTGTTCGCCGCCGCCTGCTGCCGGGCCAGCGCGACGATCTCGTCGACCGTCGCCTGGTAGCGCGCCGGGTCCAGCTCCACCGGCACCGTCGTCCGCAGCTTCGGCGGCAGGTCGAGCACGTCCTCCTTCTTGCGCGCGAGGATCGTCCCCTCCGTCCGCGCCTTCAGCTCGTCCAGGTTCGAAGCGCCGCTGAAGTCCCAGCCGTACCCGTCCTTGAACCCGTCGCAGTACCGCTTGCCGAACTCGACGTAATCGTCGCCCAGCGGGTGGCCGACCGCCCGCAGCAGGTTGAACAGCTCGATCGGCCGGTTCATCACCGGCGTCCCGGTCAGCAGGTAGCGGTCTTCCACGTGGTCCAGCACGGCGAGCGCCGCCTTCGACCGCGCCGCCTCCGGGTTCTTGATGTAGTGCGCTTCATCCAGGATCACACCGGCCCAGCGGTGCTTCACCAGCTGCGGCTTCTTCCGCGCGAGGATGTCGTAGTTCACGATCGTCCACCGCGCCGGCACCACGTCGTCCGGCCCGTTGATGATCCGCACCTCCGCGCCGGGGTACACCCGCTCGATCTCCCGCCGCCAGTTCAGCTTCAGCGAAGCAGGGCAGACTACCAGCAGCTCGCCATCCGGCCGCCGCTCGGCGAGGGCGATGATCGCCTGCCGCGTCTTCCCGAGGCCCATGTCGTCGGCCAGGATCGCCCCGCGCGAGGCCGCGAGGAACCGCACCCCCTCCCGCTGGTGCGGGAACAGCCCCGGGTAGCGCGGGGCGACGTCCTCCGCATCGACCACCCGCAGCGCGTGCAGCCCGGCCGCCTTCGCGAGATCGCCGGCATCCGCGCCCGCCGCGTCGAGCGCCCGGAACGCCTCCGCCGCATGCGCCAGCGGCACCGTCCACTGCCGCGTCTTCCAGTCGTACCGCTTCACCGGCAGGCTCCGCATCGCATCGACCAGCGCCTGCACCTTCGGGATCTCGATGACCACGTTGTTGCCGCGCACCGCGGCATGGATCTTGACGCGCTCCGCCGCCTCGCCGGGCTGCGGCGCCGCATCGGCCGGTTCGACCATGGGCAAACCTCCTCGTGCTCGAATTCGCGCGCCCTGCCAGCGCGCCGGCCGATCATGCGTCAGCGCCGCGACACCCGATGTCGCGGTCCGCGCCCGTTCCCGCAATTGACACCCGCGTGCGAAACTGGTCCCACAGCGGTTCGCGCCCCCGTAGCTCAGCGGATAGAGCAGTGGTTTCCTAAACCATGTGCGCAGGTTCGATTCCTGCCGGGGGTACCACTACCTCTCCTTCTGCCGGCCGCGCTACCATCCGCACCACCCGCCCGGAGGTGCTGCGGTGTCCTACCAGTACATCCTCGTCGACCGCGAAGGCCCCTACGTCACCATCACGATGAACCGGCCCGAGCGCCGCAACGCGCTCTCTCTCGGCCACCTGCGCGAACTCCGCGACGCCTTCCGCGACGTCGGGGACTCCGACGCCCTCGGCGTCATCCTCGCCGGCAACGGCCCCGTCTTCTCTGCCGGCCACGACTTCTCCGAGATGGCCGGCGCCGGCCTCAAAGAGATGCGCGAACTCCTCTGGACCTGCACCGACCTGATGGAGACGATGCAGCGCATCCCGCAGGTCGTCATCGCCCGCGTCCACGGCCTCGCCACCGCCGCCGGCTGCCAGCTCGTCGCCACCTGCGACCTCGCCGTCGCCTCCGAAGACGCGGCCTTCGCCACGCCCGGCGGCAAGGGCGGCTGGTTCTGCCACACCCCGCTCGTGGCGGTCAGCCGCAGCATCGCCCGCAAACACGCCCTCGAACTCGCGCTCACCGGCGACACGATCGACGCGCAGACCGCCCTCCAGTGGGGCCTCGTCAACCGCGTCGTCCCCGCCGAGCTGCTCGAATCCGCCACGCTCGATTTGCTCCAGCGCGCCACCCGCGGCTCCGCGTTTTCGAAGGGGGTCGGCAAGCTCGGCTTTTACACCCAGGTGGAGATGAGCCAGCACGACGCCTACGCCTACGCCGTCGAACTCATGGCCGCGGCCTCCCAGTCCGAAGACGCGCAGGAGGGCATGCGCTCCTTCCTCGAAAAGCGCCCGCCCTCCTGGCGCAACCGCTGACCGCCCGGTAGCGCCTGTGACCTAAGTCAAATCTTCCGCTCGCCGGGAAGGGCACGATTGGGGCCGTGATGCAGCTCGTCATCGATAACCGCGGCCTCGAACCGCCCCAGCCGATGGTTCGTATCCTCCAGGCGCTCGCGGCCCTGCGCGAGGGCGACGAACTCGTCGCGCTCATGGACCGCGAGCCGCGCCTGCTCTACCGCGAACTCGAACGGCGCGGGTTCGCCTGGGAGTTCAGCGAAGCGGACGACGGCCCGCGCGTCCGAATCTGGCGGGGGCCTTCGGAGTGAACGGCATCGACCCTGGCGCCGTCCCGCCCGCCCGCGCGGTGGCGCCTTTCCTCGTGACGGCGCCTCTCGGCCTCGCCGTCGCCGGTATCGCCCTCCTCGGCGCTGGCCCCGGCACGCTCGATGGCCCCTCGACGCCCGCCTTCCTCGCCGCCGTCCACGGCGCAGTGCTCGGCTGGCTCACGCTCTCCATCATGGGCGCGACGCTGCAGCTCGTGCCATCGGTCCTGGGTGGCCGCGCCATCAGCGCCCGCGCGGCGCTCACCGCGTTCGTTCTCCACTCGGCTGGCGTCACGCTCATGGTGGCCGCCTTCGCCGGCTGGCGGCTGCCGCTGCTCGCGTCCGGCGCATCACTCGCCTCCGCCGGCGTTGCGGTCTACCTCCTCACGGCCGCCCGCCCGCTGCTCACAGCTCGCGCGCGTGGCCCTGAGGTTCTCAGCCTCCGGCTCGCCCACCTCCTCCTTGGCGCCGCCGTCGCTGCCGGGCTGACGCTGGCCCTGGCCCTCCGGTTCGGCTGGTTTGGCGTTACGCCGGGCCTCGTCGCCGCCCACGCCCACCTCGGCATCGTCGGCTGGCTCGCTATCGCCATCACTGGCGTCACGTACCGCCTCCTGCCGATGTTCGGCATCGTCCGCGGCACCGAACCCCGCTTCGCGAACGTTCTCCCCTGGGCGCTTGCCGCTGCCGCTGGCGCCGCATTCGTCATTCTGGCGGTCGATCCTCCGCCCGCGGCACGGCTCGTCCTCGAAGGTGCACTCGCTGGCCTCGGCCTGCTCTGGCTGAGCGACGCGCTTCGGCTCTACCATTCCCGGCTCCGGCGACGGGCCGACCTCTACAGCCGCGCGACGCTGCTGTCGTTCGCCTTTCTCGCAGCCGGGCTCCTCATGGCCCCATCCGCCGCCGTCCTCCCGGCGGACAGCCGCCCGGTCTCGGGCGCCGCGCTCCAGGCCGCGTGCGGCTTCCTCCTGTTGCCGGGCTGGGCCGGTGCCACGCTCATTGCCAACAGCTACAAAATCGTCCCGTTCATCGCCTGGTATCACCGCTACAGTGCCGTCGCCGGCACCCGCTGGACGCCCGGGACTGGCGACCTCTACTCCTCGCGACTCGCCCACGCTGTCCTCGTCCTCGTGGCGGTCGGGGTAGCGCTCGGCGCCGCCGCTTCGCTTGCCGCGAGTCTGTCACTGCTCCGCCTCGCCGGCACCGCCTTCGCCGCTGCCGGGCTCATCGCCTGCGCCACGCTCGCCGGCACGTTCATTACCCGTCCGGAGCAGCGAAGCGCCGTGCCGTCACCGCCCGGAATGCCTGCCCCTGCGATCCGCCGCTAGCCGCCGTCACAGGTAGCGCCGCAGGCCCTCGAGGTCGCGAACCACGTACCGGTGGCGCTCGACGGTTATGACCCCTTCGTCTTCGAGGGCCTTTAGCGACCGTGCGACCACCTCCCGGACGCTCCCGACGAGCGACGCCAGGTCCTGCCCGCTCAGCCGCCGCTCGATGACGATGCCCTCTGCTGTGACCTGCCCGGTCTGACGCGCTTCGGTGTACAGGTAGCGCGCCAGCCGCTGCTGCACCGTCTGCAGCGAAAGCTGCTCGACGAGTTCGTTGAACGCCCGCAGCCGCACCGCGAGGTGCCGCAGCAGCGCCCGCGCAACCGCCGGGTAGCGCTCGACCAGCACCTGCGCCACCGCCGCCGGCACGAGCACCACCACCGCTTCCTCCAGCGCCTCCACGCTCGCTGCATTCGGCCCGCCGTCGAAGACCGGCACCTCACCGAACGTCTCCCCGGGGCCGACGATCCTCAGCGTCTGCTCCCGCCCGTCGGGCGCCGTCCGGAAAAGCCGGAGCGTGCCCCGGCGGACGAGGTAGAAGCCAGCGCAAGGCTCACCTTCCGTCATCAGCCGGCCGCGCGGGGCGAGCCGCTGACACCGCAGGAGCGGAGCCACCGTCGCCGCCTCCGCCTCCGTCAGCGAGGCGAAATGGGGGATCGCCAGCACGTCCCGGGGCTCGACCTGCACGCGCACATTTTCCACCAACCGGAGTCCGGCCGCCGGACGGCTGTTGCTGCATCTATGGCTGGCATTTGCTTCCCCGATAGGTGCACGAAATCCGGTTCGTTGTGCCCTCAACCGCCTCGCCCCCGCCCGTGACGATTGTCACAGCCCGCGGCCTTCCCCCGCTGCAGGCTGAGGGCATCCGACCATCCGCCCCGCAGGGAGGCGCCCGTGGACCGTCGCCAGTTCTTCAAACTCACCACCGGCCTCGCCGCCGCCGGAACTGCCGCCTACGCCGGCCACCGCTTCGCATTCCTCCAGGCCGCGCCCGGCGTCGCCAACCCGCTCCAGTACTACCCCAATCGTGGCTGGGAACGGCTCTACCGCGACCAGTATGCCTACGACAGCTCCTTCACGTTCGTCTGCGCGCCGAACTGCACCCACAACTGCCGCCTGCGCGCCTTCGTCCGCAACGGCGTCGTCATCCGCACCGAACAGAACTACGACTGCCAGGACGTGGGCGACCCCTCCGGCAACTTCGCCACCGCCGCCTGGAACCCCCGGGGCTGCAACAAAGGCGCCACGCTCACCCGCCGCATCTACGGCCCCTACCGGCTGCGCAACCCGATGATTCGCAAGGGCTGGAAAGAGTGGGCCGATGCCGGCTTCCCCGCCCTCACCCCCGAGGCCCGCACCAAATACCGCTTCGACGCTCGCGGCCGCGACACCTTCGTTAACGTCTCCTGGGACGAGGCGTTCCGCTACGCCGCCCGCGGCCTCGAAGCCGTCGCTCGCCGCTACTCCGGCGATGAAGGCAAGCGCATCCTCCTCGAGGAAGGCTACCAGCCCGAAATGGTCGAGGAGATGGGCGGCGCCGGCACCCGCACCTTCAAGATGCGCGGCGGCATGGGCCTCCTCGGCGTCCTCGGCAAATACGGCATGTACCGCATGTCCAACATGATGGCCCTCCTCGACGTCCACGTCCGCGGCGTTGCGCCCGAACAGGCGCGCGGCGGCCGCAATTGGTCCAACTACACCTGGCACGGCGACCAGGCCCCGGGCACCCCCTTCGTCACCGGCCTTCAGAACGCCGACTGCGACTTCAACGATATGCGCAACGCCCGCCTCCACGTCGGCGTCGGGAAAAACCTCGTCGAAAACAAGATGGCCGACGCCCATTTCTTCATCGAACTCATGGAGCGCGGCGGCAAGATCGTCACCGTCACCCCCGAATACTCACCCCCAGCCACCAAGGCCGACTACTGGATCCCCTGCCGCCCCGGTCTCGGTGATACCGCCATCTTCCTCGCCATCACCCGCATCCTGATGGAGCGGAACCTCTACGATGCCGACTTCGTCAAGCGCTTTACCGACCTCCCGCTCCTCATCCGGACCGATACCCTCAAGCGGCTCGACCCGCGGGACGTCTTCCCCGGCTACCAGCCGGCGCTCGACCCCAACGGCCCGAGCTTCAAGGTCCAGGGGCTCACGAAGGAGCAGTACGCGAAGCTTCACGACTACGTCGTCTACGACGCAAAGTCCCGCTCACTCCAGCCGCTGACCCGCGACGACGTCGGCGACCGCCTCGCCTCCAAAGGCATCGAGCCCCAGCTCGATTACCGCGGCACGGTCCGCACGCTCGACGGCCGCGACGTGGAGGTGATGACGCTCTGGGAGGCATACAAACTCCACCTCCGCGACTACGACCTCGCTACCGCCGCCGAGATCTCCGGCGCCCCGCCTGACCTCATCGAGCGCCTCGCCCTCGATATCGCCACCATCAAGCCGGTCGCCATCCACATCGGCGAAGGTATCAACCACTGGTTCCACGCCACACTCCACAACCGCGCCGTCCACCTGCCGCTCATGCTCACCGGCAACGTCGGCAAGCCCGGCGCCGGCGTCTTCTCCTGGGCTGGCAACTACAAAGCCGCCCTCTTTCAGGGAACGCCAGAGAGCGGCCCCGGCTTCAAAGGCTGGATCGCCGAAGACCCGTTTGAGCCCAACCTCGACCCTGCCGCCCGCGGCAAAGACATCCACGCCCACGCCTACACGAAAGACGAAGAACCCGCCTTCTGGGACCACGGCGACCGCGCCCTCATCGTCGAGACCCCGAAATACGGCCGGAAAGTCTTCACCGGCAAAACCCACATGCCTACCCCGACGAAGGTCATCTGGACGACCAACGTCAACCTCATCAATAACGCCAAATGGCTCTACATGGTCCTCTTCAACGTCCTGCCGAAGATCGACATGATCATCACGCAGGACATCGAGATGACCCTGTCCTGCGAATACTCCGACTTCGTCCTTCCCGCCAACTCCTGGCTCGAAATGCAGCAGGTCGAGGTCACCGCCTCCTGCCAGAACCCGTTCCTCCAGATCTGGAAGGGCGGCATCCAGCCGATCTTCGATACGAAGGACGACATCGCCATCATGGCCGGCGTCGCGAAAGCCCTCGCTGACCTCACCGGCGACCGCCGGTTCGCCGATTACTGGAAGTTCGCCCTCGAAGGCCGCTCGGACATCTACCTCCAGCGCCTCCTCGATTCCTCCGGCACCACCAGCGGCTACACGGTGCAGGACATCCTGTCCGGTAAGTACGGCGAGCCCGGCTCGGCGCTCATGCTCTTCCGCTCCTACCCCCGCGTCCCCTACTACGAACAGGTTCACGACAGCATCCCCTTCCACACCGATACGGGCCGGATGAACGCCTACTGCGACATCCCTGAGGCCATCGAATACGGCGAGAACTTCATCGTCCACCGCGAAGGCCCGGAGGCGACGCCCTACCTGCCGAATGTCATCGTCTCCTCCAATCCGCTCATCCGCCCGGAGGACTACGGCATCCCGCCCGATGACCTCGACCCGGAGCGCCGCACCATCCGCAACATCAAGCTCCCCTGGAGCCAGGTCAAACAGACGAAGAACCCGCTCTGGGAGCAGGGCTTCCGCTTCTACTTCCTTACGCCCAAGACTCGCCACACCGTCCACTCCTCCTGGTCGGTCACCGACTGGATGAACCTCTACGCCACCGACTTTACCGACCCCTACCGCACCGATAAGCGCATGGCCAGCGTCGGCGACCAGCAGCTCCACATGAACCCCGACGACGCCCGTGAACTCGGCCTCGAAGAAGGCGACTACGTCTGGGTCGATGCCAACCCCGCCGACCGGCCGTTCTTCGGCTGGACTGCCGACGACCCGCGCTACAAAGTCGCCCGCCTCATGCTCCGCGTGAAGATCAACCCCGCCTACCCCCGCGGCGTCACGATGACCAAGCACGGCGGCTTCGGCGCTACCGAGAAGACCGTTCTTGCCCACGAGACCCGTGCCGACGGCCGTGCCGTCTCCGCCGATACCGGCTACCAGTCCAACTTCCGCTACGGCTCCCACCAGAGCGTCACCCGCGACTGGTCCATGCCCATGCACATGACCGACACGCTCTTCCACAAGGCCAAAGTCGCCCAGGCGTTCATCTTCGGCGGTGAAGCCGACAACCACGCCGTCAACACCGTCCCCAAGGAAACCCTCGTCCGCATCACCAAAGCCGAAGACGGCGGCCTCAACGGCCAGGGCAAGTGGGCCGCCGGGCAGGACGGTCTCACCCCTGCCCGCCCGTCCCCGCTCATGGACCGCTACCTCGCCGGCAAACTCGTCACCGTCCGGAGGGCCTGACCCGTGGCCGAAAAAGACGTCGAACTCGATGACCCGTACGCCTTCGTCGCGCAGCGCTTCCCTGTTCCCGAAGGCGTCGACCAGGACGCGCTGATGGCCCGCTGCATCGTCGAGGAGTACGCCCTCATGGCGATGCCGCCCGAAAAAGCGCTCCGCATGTTCGCCTCGCCCTACTTCTCGGGTACGCACGCCATCTACCGCCGCCGCGGAGAAGCCTTCGTCCGCGACATCATCCGCACCGTCTACGGCGCTGCCGCCGGGGAGGTTTAGCCATGCCGCGCGTGTACAACTGGCAGATCGGCCGCGAAATGGACTACCGGTTCGAAACCGGCACCCAGAAGCGCCAGTTCGCCGCCGTCTTCAACATCAACCGCTGCATCGCCTGCCAGACCTGCACCATGGCCTGCAAGTCCACCTGGACTTTCTCGCCCGGCCAGGAGCTCATGTGGTGGAACAACGTCGAAACCAAACCGTTCGGCGGCTATCCCCATCACTGGGACACGAAGCTCCTCGCGCTCCAGGAAGCGGCCGACCCGGGCGGCCAGGTCTGGGACGCCAAGGCCCCGAACCGCGCCGCACCCTACGGCACCTTCGCCGGCAAGACCATCTTCGAAACCGCCGACGGCGTCGAGAAGCAGGCCACCGGCTACCTCCCGGCCGAGGACGAGTGGAAGTCCCCCAACCTCTTCGAAGACACCGCCACTCGCTTCTCGCCCTCCGGCGTCTCGCTCCCCGAGCATTCAGGCTGGTTCTTCTACCTCCAGCGCATCTGTAATCACTGCACCTTCCCCGCCTGCGTCGCTGCCTGCCCCCGCAACGCCGCCTACAAGCGGGAGGAAGACGGCATCGTCCTCATCGACCAGGAGCGCTGCCGCGGCTACCGCAAATGCGTCGAAGCCTGCCCCTACAAGAAGGCCATGTACCGGCCCACCACCCGCACCTCGGAGAAGTGCATCGGCTGCTACCCCCGTGTCGAGGGCACCGACCCGCTCACCGAGGGCATCCCGATGGAAACCCGCTGCATGACCGCCTGCATCGGCAAGATCCGCCTCCAGGGCCTCGTCAACGTCGAGCCTGATGGCCAGTGGACCGAAGACCGCCAGAACCCGCTCTACTACCTCGTCCACGTCGAAAAAGTCGCCCTTCCCCTCTATCCACAGTTCGGCACCCAGCCCAACGTCTACTACATCCCGCCCCGCTGGGTCCCGCGCGATTACCTCCGCCAGATGTTCGGCCCGGGCGTCGATGCCGCCATCGCCCGCTACACGAACCCTTCTCGCGAGCTGCTCGCCGTGCTCCAGCTCTTCCGCGCCACTCAGAAAATCATCTTCTCCTACCGCATCGAGCCGGGGCCGAAGGCTGCGGAATTCACCATCGACGGCCAGAAGCGGGAAATCTACAACGACACCGTCCTCGGCTTCGACAGCAAGGGAAACGAAATCGTTCGCATCACCGTCAACGAACCGTTCTACGAGCGGCCCGAGCGGTTCGCGATGAACACCATCTAGCGGGGTCGCATCATGCCAGTCCTCAAACCCGCTCCCGTCGAACAGCTCGCCGCTGACGCCGCCCTCGCCGAACTCCTCGCGCTCATCTTCGGCCCCGCTTCGCACGAATCGCTCCAGCGCGCCCGGGAGCTGTGCGCTGCGCTCGCCGCGCCCGACGCCGCCGGGCTCGACCTCGCCCGCCTCGCGGCGCTCTTCGATATCCTCGACCCGGAACGCTGGGACGCCCAGCGTGTCGCCGTCTTCTCGGTCGGCACCTCCGCCGATTGTCCGGCGTTCGAAACAGCCTACTTCGCCGCGGAAGCCCACCGCCAGCCCCACCGCATGGCCGACCTAACCGGCCTCTACCGTGCCTTCGGCGTCATACCGGTGCCAGGTGCCGGCCGCCCCGACGACCTGGCCGTCGAACTCGAATTTCTCGCGTTCATGCTCCGGAAGGAGGCCTGGGCCCGTGAGCACGGCGGCGCGCCGCGCGTCGCGCAGGTCCAGCGCGGCCTCCGCATCTTCCTTGCCGAGCACCTCGGCCGCTGGGCGCCTGCCTTCGCCGCCCGTGTCCGCGAACGCGGACCGGCGACCATCTTCACGCCTGCGGCGGCGCTGCTCCAGTCCCTCCTCGCCGCCCAGGCGGCCCGTCTCGGCGTCCGCGACATCGCCCCCGCGCCCGGCTTCGATCCTGCCGCGTGGGAGACACCCCGCAGCCACGGCCCTGAATTCGGCGTCTCATCCTTCATCTCGGCCGACGCCATCCCCGAGGAGGGTTCGCCATGACCCGGTTCTTCCGCTCCCGCAAGCTCCTCGCCGCATGCGCCGTGCTGCTCACGGCTGGCGTGCTCCAGTTCACCGGGGTCAACCCGGCCGCCTCCCAGGCCGTCCTCCTCGTCGCCTACGAATCTCCGCGCGACCCCGGCCTGGACCCGGCGTCGCCGGCGTGGGATGCCATCCGCGCTGTTGAGATCCCCCTCACGGCCCAGCGCGGTAGCTACGCCGCCGGCGGCGGCTCCGTCGCTACTGTCAGGCTCAAGGCCCTCCACTACGGCGGCCGCCTTTACGTCCGCGCCGAGTGGACCGACCGCACCGAGAACGCCAGCGCCCTTCGCGTCGAAGACTTCACCGATGCCGCGGCGCTGGAGTTTCCCTCCCGTACCGCCGCCGTCGTCCCTTCCGTCTGCATGGGCCAGCCCGATGCGGGTGTCAACATCTGGTACTGGCGCGCCGACGTCGATGCCGGCAGCGTCGACCTCGCCGCTGCCTACCCCAACATGCACGTCGACGGCTACCCGTTCGAGGACGATACGTTCCTGACGGCGCGCGGCGCGGGCAACCCGGTCGCGGCCGACAACCCGGTCCAGACCCTCACCTCCCGGCTGTTCGGCTACCTCACCACCTCGCCCGTGCAGGATGCCGCCGGCAAAGGCATGCGGACCGATACGGGCTGGGCCGTCGTCTTCGCCCGCCCCTTCCGGAGTCCCGGCCCCGACCACGCCGACTTCGCCCCCGGTGCGCGGACCGACCTCGCGGTCGCCGTCTGGGACGGTGCCAACCAGGAACGCGACGGCATGAAGTCCGTCTCTCAGTTCATCACGCTCCAGGTCGCTGCCGCGGGCCTGCCCGGCGAGGGCGGCATCGACGGCCGCTTCGTGGCCATCGCCGCGATTCTGCTCGTCGGGCTCTCGGGCATCGGCATCGGCCTCGCTCTCTACGGCGCCGCCGAACGGAGCCGCCAGCCATGACCGCCGCGACTCCCACCCGCCCGTTCCTCGCTGCAGCCGTCCCGTGGCTTGCGCTCGCCGTACTCATCGAACTCCTGTTGCTCCGCACCGGTACGCGCCTGGCCATCCACGTCCCCGCTGGCCGCGCCCTCGAAACGCCCTACCTCGCCCTGGCCGCGCTGGGCCGATTCGCGTTCTTCGTCGCCCTCGTCCTCGCGGTGCTCATCGCCGCGGCTGCCGTGGTGGACCTCTGGGTCCGCGGCGATGCGCCGGCGCGCGTCGCAGCGGTCTGCCTCGGCGGGTTTGCCGCGGCCGCCGGGCTGCTGCTGCTCCTCCCCGGGGCGAGTCCGATGGTGGCCGCCGCCGCCGCCATCGCCGCCATCGCCCTGGCCGCGGCGGTGGTCCCCCGCGGCGGGCTGGTCCCCGCGGTCCCGTTCTCGCTCCTCGGGTTCTCGCTCATCGCATCGGCCGCCTACGCGGCCACCCAGGCCTCACCCGCGCTTCCTTCCGGCGCCGCCGTGCCGTTGCTCGACGCCGCCGAGGCGGCGGGGCTCGCGGCCGGCGCCGCGCTCCCGCTCGCGCTCTGTCGCCGGCCAGGGTTCGCCGCCGCGGGCTTCGGCGCGGCAGCCGCCCTCGGCGCCCTCACGGTCTTCGCAGCTCCCGCTGCCAGCGGGCGCATCATCCTGCTCTGGAACGGCGGCGTCACCGGCGCGCTCCCGCCGGTGCTTTACGCCGCGGCCGCTGCCGGCTTCGCCGCTGCCGCGTGGCAAGCGTGGCGCCGCGGCGAGCGAATGCTCCTGGCTGCGTTCGCTCTGCTCTTCGCCGGCGGCCTCGGCTTCCACAACACCTACCAGTCGCTGCTGCTCCTCGATGCCGCAGCGGTCGGCGCGCTCTTCATCGCTCGTCCCGTGCCCGTCGCTGCGCCGCAGCCCTCGCCGGCACCGCTGACCGCCCCCGCCGCTCGCCCCCACGGCCCGCCGGGCCTAGCATGACCCTTATCCCGTGCGCGTCCTCATCCTCGTCCTCGGATTCGTCGCGCTCATCGCCGGGGCGGCCTGCACCGCCTCCGGCGTCGCCTCGCTCCGCACCCTCGATGAGGACGACTACATGCTCAGCGGCCCCGCCCGGCTCACCACCTCGACCTTCGGCTTCGTCGGCGCGACGAAAGAGATTGCGGGCCGCGACTCCGGCCTCCGCGAAGGCGCGGTGACCGTCCGCATCCGGGCTATCGAAGGCGAGAACCTTTTCCTCGGCATCGCGCCCCGCGAGGCCGCAGACGCCTACCTCGGCGCCGCCCGCCGCGAACTCCTCGACGAGGTCCGCTACGACCCGCTCGAAGTCCGGCGCACGGGTGCGGGCGCCGGCGACCTTCCCGGCCCGCCCGGCCCCGCGGTCGCCTGGGCGGCGAGCGCCGCAGGCGATGCCCCGCTCGAACTCACCTGGCAGGCCGAGAACGGTGACTTCGTCTTCGTCATCCTCCGCGAGGACGGCAGCGCCGGCGTCGACGCCGTAGTCGAATTCGGCACGAGGTTCCGCTACCAGCGCGGCTTCGCCATGGCCGGCATCGCATTCGGCATCCTCTTCGTCGTGGTCGGGCTCCTGCTCGCCTTCGCGGCACTCCGCCGCCGGGGCGCTTCGCCGCCGGGTTAGACGAGCCGGATCCAGCGCCGCTTGCCGACCTGCACCACCATCCCGGCCCGCGCCGGCGTCGTCGGCTCCATCACCAGCCCGTCGACGGTCACCGCCTTCTGCTCGAACAGCCGCCGCGCCTCCCGCTTCGACGGCGCCGCGCCGGCCGCGAGCACCACGTCGATCAGCAGCTCGCCCTCCCGGACGGCGTACTCCGGCGCGTCGTCCGGCACCTCTTTCCGCTGCACCGTCCGCTCGAAGTGCTCCTGCGCGCGCTCCGCGGCCTCAGCGCCCCAGAACTCCGCCACGATGGTCCGCGCCAGCAGTTTCTTCGTCTCCATCGGGCTCCGCTCGCCGGAGCGCATCGCCGCCATGATGCGCTGCACCTCCGCCGGGTGCAGGTTCGTCCCCAGCGTAAAGAACTGCTCGATCACCTCATCCGGGATCGACATCACCTTGCCGAACTGCACCTCCGGCGGGTCGTCGACACCGACGTGGTTCCCCTTCGACTTCGACATCCGCTCCTTGCCGTCGAGCCCGACGAGGATCGGCAGCGTGACCGGCACGTGCGGCCGCTGCCCGGCATCTTCCTGGATCTTCCGCCCGGCCATCAGGTTGAACAGCTGCTCCGTCCCGCCGACCTGCACGTCGCATTCGAGCGCGTAAGCGTCGTACCCCTGCATCAGCGCATACAGGAATTCGTGCAGGTAGACCGGGTCGCCTGCCTCCCACCGCAGCCGGAAGTTCTCCCGCCGCAGCATCTCGGCCGCGGTGAACTTCGACATCAGCTGGATGATGTCCGGCAGCATCAGCTTGCCCAGCCACTCCGAGTTGTGCCGGACTTCCATCGTCGCCGGGTCGAGGATGCGCGAGGCCTGCTCGACGTAGGTCGCTTCGTTCGCCCGGATCTGCTCCGGCGTCAGCATCGGCCGCAGCTTGTTCTTGTCGCTCGGGTCGCCCACCAGCGCCGTGTAGTCGCCGATGAGGAAGATGCAGTGGTGGCCGAATTGCTGGAACTGCCGCAGCTTGCGCAGCGGTACGCAGTGGCCGAGCGTCAGCGAACTCGCCGTCGGGTCCACCCCGAGGTACACGCGCAGCGGCCGGTCCTCCTCCAGCCGCTCGCGCAGCTCCCGCTCCATCTGCCGCTTCAGCTGCGGGTCGCCATAGTCGACGCCGCTCATGAGCACTTCGAGCTGTTCGTCGACTGGCGCCATCGTCCTCGTCATACCGTTCGCATCCCGGGGCAGCGTAAGAGTCTCTCAGGCGCCGCCGAGCAGCCGCCGCGCCTCGCGAACATCTTCCGCGATCTGGGCCTTGAGGGCATCGGCCGAATCGAACTTCACCTCGCCGCGGATGCGCGCCACCACCTCGAGGTCCATCCGCTCGCCGTAAATGTCGCCTTCGAAATCGAGCAGGTGCGTCTCGATCGAGACATGCCCGGCGTCGAACGTCGGCCGCCGCCCGATGTTCGTCGCGCCCATCAGCCGATGCCCGGCCACGCTCGCCCGCGTCGCATACACGCCCAGCGCCGGAAGCGCCCGGTCCGCCGCGACCGAGATGTTCGCCGTCGGGAAGCCGATCGTGCGTCCGCGTTCGAACCCGCGGACCACCGGCCCCGAAAGCCGGTACGGCCGGCCGAGCAGCGCCGTCACCCGCGCCATGTCGCCGGCCGCGAGCGCCGCCCGCACCGCGGTCGAGCTGTACCGCTCGTGGTCGTGCATCAGCGGCTCCACCTGCACCACCTCGAACCCGAGCTCGGCCCCCAGCCGGCGCATCCGCTCGACCGTGTCCTTCGGCGCGCCGCGGCCGAAGGCGGCATCCGGCCCGAGCACCATCAGCCGCATCCGGAGCAGCTCGAAGAAGGCCGCCGCCAGCTCCTCGGCCGTCACCTCCGAGACCTCGCCCGTAAAGGTGAGCGGAATGACCCAGTCCGCACCCGCCGCCCGGATCAGCTCCATCCGGTCCTCCAGCGAGGTCAGGTAGCTCGGCGGGATTTCGGGCCGCAGTACCGTGACCGGGTGCGGGTGGAGCGTGACCACGCCGGGCGAGAGCGCCCGCCGCCGGGCCTCGTCGCGCAGCCGGCCGAGCAGCCACTGGTGGCCGCGGTGCACGCCGTCGAGCACCCCGATCGTCAGCGCCGTCTCCGGGCCCGGCGCGCCGGCCGCCAGCTGCGCCCGCGTGAACGAAGGAATCGCCATCTCCGCCCATCCTACTCCCGCGCGGCCTTCCCGGGCAGGCGGTGGCACCGCGCCGCCGTGCGCCGGTGGCCCTCCCGCGCCCCTGCCGTCCCGGGCACACTTCTCCTGCCAGTTCGATTCCCCTCGCGAGGTTTGCCCGTGTCCAGCGATCAGCTCGGCGCCCTCCAGGCCCGCCTCCAGCCGTTCTTCCCCGGCCTCCTCGGCATCCGCCTCACGAGCGCCGAACCGGACCGCGTCACGGCCGAGCTCACCGTCCGCGACGACCTCTGCACCGTGCCCGGCGTCCTCCACGGCGGCGCCATCATGGCCTTCGCCGATACCCTCGGCGCCGTCGGCACCGTGCTCAACCTGCCCGAAGGCGCCGGCACCACCACCATCGAATCGAAGACCAACTTCTTCGCCCCCGGCGTCGCCGGCACGACCATCACCGCCGAGTGCATCCCTCTCCACCGTGGCCGCCGCACCCAGACCTGGCAGACGTCCATCCGCAACCCGGAGGGCCGGCTCATCGCCGTCGTCACCCAGACGCAGATGGTCCTCGCGCCCTAGCCTCGCCCGGCCGGTTCGGTGCTCCTAGCCGAAATCGTGCGATTCCGGCCGCTCGAGGAAGCCCGGCAGCGGGCACCGGCGGAACGACTCCGCGACGATGTTCGGGAAGCCGCTCTGCTCGTTGTCGACCCGCCCCCGGACGATGACGAACGGCTCCATCCGCACCAGCTCGGCCTGCCGCTCCTGCAGCCCCCGGTGCACGACGACGTTCGCCAGCCCGAACTCGTCTTCGAGCAGCATGAACATCACCCCGCTTGCCGTCACCGGCCGCTGCCGGGTGACGACCATCCCGGCCAGCTCCACCGTCATCCCCTGCGGCAGCCGGTTCGGGTTCCGCACGCCGCCGAGGTGCCGGCTCGTGATCAGCCCCTCGTGGAGCAGCGGCCGGACGAGCGCCATCGGGTGGCGGCCCGAGCTCAGCCCCAGCCGTTCGAAGTCCCACGCCAGCTCCTCCCACGGGTCCAGCGGCGGCAGCGCGGCCATGTCCTGTTCCGTCGGCAGCGCGAGCGCCAGCTGCCGCGCCGGCGGCGGACCGGCCGGCCGGGCGGGCGGCTGCGGCATCCGCGCTTCCGTCAGCAGCCCCAGCTGCCAGAGCAGCTCCCGCCGCGTCAGCCCGAAGCAATCCAGCGCTCCCGCCCGGATGAGCATCTCCGCCTGCTCCCGCGTCATCGCCGTCCGCACGAGCAGGTCCCGCAGCGACCGGTACGGCCCGTTCGCCGCCCGCTCGGCCGCGATCCGCTCCGGCAGCGGCCGGTAGCCCGGCAGGTGCCGGTGCTGCCGCCGGTCCTGCCAGCCGCCGCCGATGCCGTTCACCTGCTGCAGCCCCAGCCGGATGTTTCCCTCCTCCGGCCAGGCCCCCGCCCGCGACCGGTTCACGCACGGCGGCAGCACCCGGATGCCGTGCCGCTCCGCATCCTGCACCAGCACCTCGACCGGGTAGAAGCCCATCGGCTGCGCATCGAAGAGCGCGCAGTAGTACTCCGCCGGGTAGTGGAACCGGAGCCACGTCGATTCATAGGCCAGCAGCGCGAACGCCACCGCGTGGCTCTTCGGGAAGCCGAAGGCCGCGAACGCCGCCATCTTCTCGAACGCCACGCGCGCCGCCTCCCGGCTCACCCCCATCCGGTCGGCCCCCGCCAGGAACTCCTCCTCCAGCGCCCGCATCGCCTCCGACGAGCGTTTCCGGCTCATCGCCCGCCGCAGCCGGTCGGCCTGCCCCGGCGTGAAGCCCGCCACCGCGCACGCGATCTGCAGCACCTGGTCCTGGTAGAGCACGTGGCCCAGCGTCTCCCCGAGGCAGTGCTCCAGCAGCGGCGCCAGCTCCGGGTGCCCGTAGTCCACCTCGATCGCTTCGCCTCGCGCCAGCCGCTCCCGGTACTCCATGTAGGGCCGGAACGCCCCCGCCATGATCGGCCCCGGCCGGATGATCGCGACCTGCACGGCGAGGTCGTCCAGGTTCCGCGGCTGCGTCCGCGGCAGCGTCTGCACCTGCGCCCGGCTCTCGATCTGGAACACGCCCATCGTGTCCCCTTCCCGGATCGCGGCGTAGATTTCCGGGCTGTCGTGCGGAATCCGCCCCAGGTCCACCCGCACGCCCCGCTCCTCCTCGATGATGTCGAGGCAGGCGTTCACCGCCGAGAGCATCCCCAGCGCGAGGAAGTCGATCTTCACGAACCGCGCGTCGTCGATGGAATCCTTGTCCCACTGGCAGACGTACCGGCCGTCCATCCGCGCCGGCTCCACCGGCACCACCGAGGAGATCGGCTCCGCCGAGACCACCACGCCGCCGACGTGCTGGCCGATGTGCCGCGGGAATCCCGAAATCTGCCCCGCCAGCTCCACCAGGTCCCGCCAGATCGGTGCGTCGACCAGCTCCCGCAGCTCCGGCACCTTCCGCATCTGCTCCGCGAGCCCCTTCGCATCGGCGAACGGCCCCGCCAGCCGGTTCAGCTTCGCCAGCACCGGGCCCGGCAGCCCCAGCGCCTTCCCCACATCGAGCACCGCGCTCCGGAACCGGTAGGTCGGAAAGGCCGCCACCAGCGCCGCGTGCTCCGGCCCGTACCGGTCGTAAATCCGCTGCAGCAGCTCATCCCGGATGTCCCGCGGGAAGTCGAGGTCGATATCCGGCAGCGAATGCAGCTCGTCGTTCAGGAACCGCTCGAGGTACAGGTTGTTCCGCACCGGGTCGATGTGCGAGAGGCCGATGAGGTAGCACACGATCGAACTCACCGAAGAGCCCCGCCCGCGCGCCACCGGCCGCTCGTCCGGCGCCAGCCGCGGGTCGCGCCCGTGCAGCTCCACCGCCACCTCGTTCACGAGCTGCAGGATGTCCCAGTAGACGAGGAAGAAGCCGGCCAGCCCGTGCTGGGCGATGAGCGCCAGCTCGCGCTCCAGCCGCTGCCGCGCCTCCTCCCGGTGCGGGTCGCCCGGCGGGTACTTCCGCCGGAACGCCCGCTCGCACACCCCCCGCAGGAAGCTGTCCAGCGTCGCGCCCTCCGGCACCGGGTAGTCCGGCAGCCGGTAGGGCAGGTCCCGCGTGAGGTCGAACGCGCACCGCTCCGCGATCGCGACGGTGTTCGCGACGGCATCCGGCCGCCAGGCGAACCGCCGCGCCATCTCCGCCGGCGGCTTCAGCAGGAACTCCGAATTCGGCCGCCGCACCGCGTGCGACGTATCCAGCGTCAGCCGGTGCCGGATCGCCACCAGCACGTCGTGCAGCCGGTGCCGCGTCCGCACGTGGTAGTGCACGTCGTTCGTCGCCGCGACGGGCACCCCGCATGCGTCCGCCGCCCGGGCCAGCGCCGCGTTCCGCCGCCGGTCGCCGTAGACGTCGTGGTCCTGCAGCTCGATGTAATACCGGTCGCCGAAGACGTCGCGGTAGCGGCCGGCGAGGGCTTTCGCCCCCCGCTCGTCGCCGGCGGCGGCCAGCCGCGCCAGCGCCGAATCCCGGCAGCCGGAGAGCGCGATCAGCCCCTGCCCCCCGGCGAAGAGCCACGCCTCCTCCACCTGCGGCGCGTCCTTCCCGTACGTCCGGTAGCCGCGGCTCAGCAGCCGGCAGAGGTTCCGGTAGCCCTCCGCGTCGGCCGCCAGCACCGTCAGGTGCGAGGTCTCCCCCGTGCCTTCCGCCCGGATCGTCAGCTCGCAGCCGGTAATCGGCTTCAGCCCCCGCTGGCGCGCCGCCTGCGCGAACTCCATCGCCCCGTACAGGTTGTCGTGGTCGGTCAGCGCCAGCGCGGAATAGCCGAGCGCGAGCGCCCGGTCGATCAGCTCGTCCGTCGTGCTCGCGCCCTCCCGCAGCGACCAGCACGAGTGCGCGTGGAGTTCAGCGTACGCCGCCACGCGCACCAGTATAGAACATGCGTTCTATGTCCGCGGCCGCGGGCGCGCGCCCTCTCAGTCCGTCGCTGTCGGCCCCGGGTTTGGCACCTGCTCGCTGAGCTGGTGGTTCCCAAAGGTCAGGAACACCATCGTGCCGCCCGGGATGAACACCGTCTGCGACGGCGGCGTCGTCGGGACCCAGCCTGCCTGGAGCACCTCCGCGACCGTATAGGTGCCCACCGGCAGCGGGAGGCAAACTCCGCCCGTCGACGTGGTCACGACCGTCGTCACCAGCGATTGCCCCTGCGAAATCGTGAAGGACCACCCCGGCAGCAGCGGCTCCTTCGTATCGAGGATGCCGTCCTGGTCGAGGTCCGAGAATTTCTGGATGCAGAGATTCCCGTTCGTCGGGGTCGGGACCGGCGTGAACGTCGGGGTCGGGCTCGGCGCCGATGGCAGCGTCGCAGTCGGCGTCGCCGCAGCCGGCGGCGTTGCGGCGGTTGCCGCGGCACGGGGCGACTCCGCGGCGGCGCTGCCTGCCCCAGGCACCGTCTCCCCGGCGCCCGCGTCCGCAGGGGAGGCGCCCGGAACGCCTTCGTCTTGCGCCGAACACCCGGCCAGGAGCCAGGCCGCCAGCAAAACGGCCGCCAGTCGAGGATGGACGATCGAACGATGCATCGCGTGCTCCTTTCGCTGGAAGACTCTTGCGGGGGGCCTGAAGGCGGCCCCCCGCGCGCATCCCCGCTACGGCCGGAAGTTGCCGAACGTCAGCGTCACCGTCGAGCCGGCCGGCACCGTCGCCGTCTGCGGGTTCGGCGTCGAAGGCACCCAGTTCGGCTGCAGCACCTCGGTCACCGTGTACGTCCCGCTCGGCAGGGTGATGCACACTCCGGGCACCCCCGCAGTGCCCGTCGTCACGGTCGTCACGACCGTCGACCCCTGCGTGATGGTGAACTGCCAGCCCCCGAGGTTCGGCTCGTTCGGGTCCTGGACCCCGTTCTGGTTGAGGTCGAAGAACTTCTGGATGCAGAGCGTCCCGTTCGCCGGCGTCGGGGTCGGCGTGGGCGTGGGCGTGAAGGTCGGTGTCGGCGTGGGCGTCTTGGTCGGCGTGGGCGTGAAGGTAGGGGTCGGCGTGGGTGTCTTGGTCGGCGTCGGCGTGGGCGTGAAGGTCGGGGTGGGCGTGGGCGTCTTGGTCGGCGTCGGGGTGAACGTCGGCGTCGGGGTCGGCGTCCCCTTCGGCGGCACGACCGTGAACTGCGGGTTGATCGGCGTCGCGCTCAGCGTCGGCGTGCCCTTCGGCGGCACGACCGTGACTTGCGGGTTGATGACCGTCGCGCTCATCGTGGGCGTCCCCTTCGGCGGCACGATCGTGACTTGCGGGTTGATGACCGTCCCGCTCATCGTGGGCGTCCCCTTCGGCGGCACCACCGTCACCGGCACCTGCACCGGCTTGCACTTGCCGTCCGAACCCGCCCCGTAGATCGCCTGCACCTCGCTCGCCGTCAACGCCCGCTTGTACACCGACAGCTCGTCGATCTTGAACGACGCCCCTGCCGGGAGGCCGACTGCGGCCGCTGCCGCGGTATCGAGGTTCCCGTTGAACCAGGTCGTCGCCGGGGCGGTGGCCGTCTGCTGGCCGTCCACGTACCAGCGGACGGTGTTCGCCGGCCCACGGTCCACCGTCACCGCGATGTGCTTCCAGCCCGTCCCCGTCGACCACGCCGGGCCGCTGCTCGGGGGCGCCATGACGTTCGCACCGCTTTTCCGCAGCGAAACGACCCCATTGGCGAAGATGATCTGGTAGCCGTTGTTCCCGCTGTCCAGCTTCGACAGGATGTTGCTGATCGTGGAGAGCTGGTCCCAGCGTGAAATCCAGAACTCGAACGAGAAGCTTCCCGTCCCGAAGAGCAGGTCCGCCTGCGAGGGCGTCGTGCCGACCGTCGAGGTGCCCAGCGTCTGCGCGGTGTTGCCGAGGTCCCACGCGCCGCCCACCTTGCCCGTCATCGGCGTCACCGTCCCGGTGAAGACGAGGTCGTTCGGGTGCCCGGCGATGTCATGGGCCACGTTCCCGCTCGTCTCGTCGAACGTCCACCACGCGACGAGGTCCGGCGGCGGCTGCACGCAGTTCACGGATGGCCCCCCGCCGCCGAACGGCCAGCAGGCGGAGGAACCAACGGCGAACGTCCCCGCAGCGGCGGCGAGCCCGGCGCGCGCGAGTGCAGTGCGAATGCGGCGAAACATGGAGGTCCTCCCGGCGAACGTGGCGCAGTGCGCCCTGCCCGCATGACCGCAACGCCGGCCGGCATCTTACACACGCCGCCCCCGCCCGCGGGCATTCCGTTGTCGCCGGGCAAACGAATCGCCGCCGAACGGACGTCAGGGGCTGCCGGGCCCGCTCCCCTCGGCTTCCCGCCCGTCCTCCGCGCGGCCGCCGGCCTCCGCCGCCCCCGCGCCGGGCCGCCGGAACTGGGCGTAGTCCGCCCCGATGAGCGACGACAGCCCGGAGGCTGCCGGCGCCTCGCCCGGGGGCGCGGCCCGCGCCGCCGCGAACGGACTCCGCTCCCGCGCCAGCGTCCGCTCGAGCACCTCCTTCCGCCCGCCCGTCACCAGCCGGCCGTCGGCCAGCTCTTCCACTCGCCCCGCCATCTCCATCACCAGCCGGTCGTGCGTGCAGGCGATGATGGTGATGCCCTCCACCCGCGCCAGGTCCCGCAGCAGGCCGAAGACCGCCGTCGCCGTCGCGGAGTCCAGCTCGCCCGTCGGCTCATCTGCGAGGATGAGCCGCGGCCGCGCCGCCAGCGCCCGCGCAATCGCCACCCGCTGCTGTTCGCCGCCGGAAAGCTCGTACGGCCGGTGCTCGGCCCGCTTCCCGAGGCCCACGAACGCCAGCGCCTCGTCGACCCGCCTCTGCCGCTCCCGGTGCCCGAGCCCCGCAATCCGCAGCGGCAGCTCCACGTTCTCCCGCGCCGAGAGGAGCGGCAGCAGCCCGAACGACTGGAAGATGAACCCCAGCGTGTGCCGCCGCAGCCGGTCCAGCTCCCGGTCGCTCATCTGGTCCACACGCGCCCCGTCGATGAGCACCTCGCCGCCCGTCGGCCGGTCGAGCCCCGCGATGAGGTTCAGCAGCGTCGTCTTGCCCGAACCGGAGCGGCCGACGAGCGCGAGGAACTCCCCCGGGCGCACGCTCAGCGAGACGTCGCGCACGGCCCAGACGTCCTCGCCGCCTGCCCGGAACTTCCGCGACACCGACCGGAGTTCGACGGCTGCCCCCTCGCTCACCACTGCGCTCCTTTCGCCCGCACCCGCCGGCTCCCGTCCGGCAGCACCTCGATGCGGCCCTCGCCGAGCAGCACCCGGGCCCGCTCGCGGATGTCCAGCGCCTCGAGGTACTCCCGCGGGATCTGCAGCCGGCCGGCCGCGTCCACCAGCACGTACTCCTCGTGCGCGACCTTCGCCTCCGTCCCTTCGAACCGCACCCGCCGGTAGATCTCGGTGCTCGTCCGGCCGTCCCGGATCGCCACCACCCGGTCGACGCGCGCCGCGATGTCCGGGTCGTGCGTCACGATGACGATCGTCGTCCCCAGCTCCTTGTTCAGCGTCCGGAACACCTCGTACACCGTGTCCGCGCCGACGGAATCCAGCTCGCCGGTCGGCTCGTCGGCGAGCAGCAGCGGCGGCTCGTTCGCCAGCGCCACCGCGATCGACACCCGCTGCTGTTCGCCGCCGGAGAGCATCTCCGGCCGGTGGTGCAGCCGGTGGCCGAGCAGCACCAGCTCCAGCAGCCGCTGCGCCCGCGCCCGGGCCTCCCCCGGCGCCACGCCGTCCAGCACCATGGGCACCTCGACGTTCTGCAGCGCCGTCAGGTACGGCACGAGGTTCCGGCCCGTCTGCTGCCAAACGAACCCCACCTGCCGCCGCCGGTAGCGCACCATCTCCTTCGTCGACATCGTCAGCAGGTCCTGCCCGCCGACGAAGCACCGCCCTGCCGACGGCGTATCGAGCCCCGCGAGGATGTTCAGCAGCGTCGACTTCCCCGAGCCCGAAGCGCCCACGATCGCCATGAACTCGCCCCGGCGCACCTTCAGGTCCAGCCCCCGCAGCGCCACGACCTCGAGGTTCGAGGTCTTGTAAATCTTGAACAGGTCTTCGCAGCGGATGTGCAGCTCGTCGTCGCCGGCTGCGCCGTCGAGGGTCGGCTTCGGCTCTGCCTGCATCTAGATCTCCCCAATCCGCAGTGCGCGGTGCACCGCCAGCCGCGTATACACCGCCGCCAGCGCGGCGATGGTCGCCGCGAACACCGCGGCCAGCAGCAGATACACCGTCAGCACCGCCGGCCAGCTCACCTGCGAAACCAGCGGCGGGATCGGCTCGCTGCCCGATTCGGTCACGCCAAGATACCCGATCATCAGCCGTCCCAGCGGAAAGCCGAGGAACGTTCCCACTGCGACACCGGCCACGATGACGAACGCCTGCTCGAAGCTCACCAGCCCGAGCACCTGCCGGCTCGAATACCCCATCGTCCGCAGGATGGCGAACTCCAGCGCCCGCGACTGCGCCGCCATCGTCGCGTACACCGCGAACCCCAGCCCGGTGAGGATGAGCACCGCCCCGAACGAGAGGAACAGGATGCCCTCCCAGCTCGCCGCCACGAGCGGGTCGGCCTCCTGCCCCGCCCGGATCGCCCGGCGGTCGAAGATGCCCTCCGCCTGCACGCCCCGCGCGAGCAGCGCCTCCCGGCTCATCGCCGCCGGGTCAGCCGCGCTCATCCACGCCTCGTTCGCCGTCACCGCATCGGCGAGCCCCGGCACGGCGGCCCCGAGCACCTGCAGCGCCCGCAAGTCCGCGACCAGCAGGTAGGTGCTCCCGCGCGGGTCGTGCCCCGGGAAGTAGGCGAAGCTCCCCGCCACCCGCGCACGCACGTACTGCCGGTTCACGTACATGGTCAGCTCGTCGCCGCGCTCCAGCCCCGCCGTCGCGAGGAACCGCTCCTCCGCCAGCACGGGGAGCGCCTCGGCCGGCCGGGCCGTCCGGAAGCCGAACAGCGGCCCCTGCCCGGCCGCCCGGGTGAAGGCGATGCGCGCCGCGTTCCCCCCGTCCCGCCCGGCGCCCGGCGCGAACGACACCGCCCCCGGGTCGGCGAGCGCCTGCCCCGTGATCAGCTCGTACCGGTCGAAGCCGTCGAACGGCTCGATCACCGTCCATTCGCCGGCACCGCCGTCCCACTGCCCGCTGCTGCTCACCGCCACATTGTCGACCAGCACGATCGCTCGCTCGGCCACCTGCGGGGCCGACCCCGCGGTGCGCACGTAGACGGCGTCGAGCTCCTTCGGCGTCGCCGGGCTGTACCGCGCGCCCTGCCCGAACCGCGCCTGCGACGGCTGCGCCAGGTCGGCCGCGAAAAACCGCCACTCGTTCGAGACCTCCTGCTCGACCGGGAAGAGGGTGTAGTCCCAGGCGAGCCCGTTCGGGTCCCGCAGCCGCAGCCCGAGCCGCGCCTGGTTCGGGCCGTACGGGAAGCGCGCCCAGAGGCCGATCCAGCGCGCCCCCGCCGGCACCTCCGCGCCGCGCGCTCCGCCGGAGAGGTCGGCCTCGAGCCGTCCGAGCAGCTCGCCGAGATCCGCGCCGGCGAAATCGTCCCGCCAGAACGCCACCCGCTCGAACTCGCCGGGCACGACGCCGAGCACCTCGATGCTGACGCCCTGGAACGCCGAGATGTTGTACGAGCCGGTCTGCCGGCTCGCCGGCGACACCACCTCCGCGCCCGTAGCCGCCCGGATGCGCTCCGTGAAAACGTCGTCCGGCACCGCCGCCGGGTTCCGCACGTCGGTGAGCCGCGACGGCGCACCCGCCTCGTACGCCGCCCGGTCGTCGTAGCCCCGCTCGAGCGTCGCCCGGTAGCCCGCCGCGAACATCCCGACGGCCGTCGCGAGCAGCAGGAGCAGGATGAGCCGGTTGTACTGGAGCGGCGCGCGCGTCATCCGCGTCAGCCCCAGCGCGACCGTCGCGCTCTCCCACCGCCGGCCGGCCCGGGCGATGAGCCCCAGCACGAGCGGGAACAGCCGCAGGAACACCAGCGCCACCATCACCATGAAGAGCGTCGGCGAGAGCAGCAGCAGCGGGTCGGCCGAGAGTCCGCCGAACAGCCGCTCCGTCACCAGCGAGCCCCGCTCCCGCAGCTGATAGAACAGGAACGCCCCCACGCCGACGAGGCCGAGGTCGAGGTAGTACCGCAGGAAGAGCGGCTGCGCCTGCGGCCGCGCGAGGCTGTGCTTGTAGTCGATGGTGCTCGACCGCGAGGCGCGCCAGGCCGGCACCAGCATCGCCGCGAAGGCGAGCAGGGCGCCCCCGCCCGCCGCGAGGAACGCCATCCGCGAAATCGGCACGTCCAGCGCGGCGTCGCCGCTCAGCGGCGCGAACGGCGGCGTGTAGCCCAGCAGGCTGATCGCCCCGGCCGCCACGAACGGCCCCGCCAGCGCCCCCGCCCCGCAGATCAGCAGGCCTTCGATGGCGTACACCGCCACCACCTGCGCCGGGCTCCCCCCGCGCGACCGCAGCAGCGCGATCTCGCCGTGCTGCCGCTCCACCAGCATCGACGAGACCATCGCGAGGTAGTACAGCGCGATCCCGACGATCTGGAGCATCAGCGCGAACAGCGGCAGCCGCGTGAAGAACAGCTTCGTCTGGTAGCTCGCGATCACCTCCGCGAGGCGCGTCTCGACCACCACGTTCGGCACCGATTCCCGCAGCGCCACCGTGAGCGCCCGCGTGTTCGCCTCCACCTGCCGCGCGTTCCGCGCATCGATCGCGCCGATGTCGACGAACGCGTACGTCTCCAGCGTGCTGTCCATGTCCGGCAGGTAGGCCGCCACGGTCCCCCGCACTGCCGCTTCGTCGACCCAGAGCGGGTAGGTCGGCCACGAAGTCTCGAGCGCGAACCGGTCCCGCCGGCCGAACCAGTACGGCTCGTCGAGGTCCCGCGGCGCGATGATGCCGGTGACGACGACCCGCACCGGCGCCGCGTCCTCCCGCCAGAACGGGTGGAGGTCGAACGCATCGCCGACCCGGATGCCGATTCGGTCCGCTGCTTCCTTCCCGATGGCCGCCTCGACGACGGGCGCCGCGCCGTCCCCCGCCGGCTGCGGCAACGCCGGCCACCGCCCTTCGACGAGCTCGATGTGGTCCGCCAGCCGGTCTGCGAACTGGAAATGCCCCCGCGGCCGGTCCGCGTCGGCGGGCACCGGCGCGCCCGGCGCAGCGACATAAAACGTCGCCGTCCGCCCGAACCGCACCGTCTCGCCGATGACGCCGCCGAGGTAGCGTTCGAGCGCGCCGTCGACCGTTTCCCGCCGCTGCCGGTAGTCGTCCAGCGCCGGCCGGCCGGAGATGACGACCCGCACGTTCCGCTCCGCCGGCTCGGCATTCCGCAGGGCGAACCGCAGGCCGAGGTCGCGCACCGCGTCCGAATAGAGCACCACCGAGGCCATCAGCGCCGCCGCCATGGCGACGCCGACCGCCACCGTCGCGAGCAGCCGCCGGTTGGCGAGGCTCCGCCGGACCACCATCGAGAGGACCACGAGCGCCGTTCGCATTTCCCGCGCGAAACCTACCCGAGTCGCGGCCGCCCGGCAAAGCGGCCCCCGCGCCGGCCCGGCCGCCCTCGTGTACAGTTGCGCCCGATGCGGAGCGCACTCGCCACGTGGCGCCTCTTCGCACGCCGCAGCGAACGGAACTGGCGGCTGCTCGCCGTCCTCGGCCTCGGCATGCTCATCGCCGCCGCCCTGCTCGCCGCCGCCCCGATCTACGCCCGCACCATGGCCGACCTCGGCCTCACCTTCACCGTCCGCGACCGCCTCGGCGAAGCCCCGGGCAACCGCGTCAGCTTCACGTCCGTCCCTCTCGGCACGCCGGAAGGCCAGTCGCTCCGCGATGCCGTCGAGCGCCGCATCGCCGAGCGCATCGGCTGGTTCGCGCAGGGTGAATCGCGCGTGCTCGTCGGGCCCCGCTTCTTCCTCGCTCCGCCCGGCGAACCGGCGCCCCTGCTCGCGCCGATCGGCCAGCTCCAGTCGGTCACCGGCTACGAATCGGCGGTCACCGTCCTCGAAGGCGAGCTCCCCCGGCCCGCCGCGCCCGGCCAGCCGATCGAGGTCGCCGTCTCGCGCGATGCCGCCCGGGCCGCCCGCCTCGCCGTCGGCCAGCAGCTCGCCCTCGTCGAAGACTTCGATACCTGCGCCCGCGAAATCCCGCGCGAGGACCGCCCGCCCCCGCCGCCCTGCACGCCGGCTGCCGGCGTGACCTTTAGCCTCTCCGCCGTCGTCACCGCCATCGTCGAACCGCTGCGCGCCGACGACCCGTTCTGGGTGCTCCCTGCCGACCGGTTCTTCGCGCCCTACCGGCTCCTCCCCGAAAACGGCCCGGTCGTCCCCATGTTCGTCCCGGAGGAGACGCTCCTCGGCGCCTTCGCCAGCCAGTTCCCCGCCTACGGCGCGGGCACCGCATGGCACACCTACGCCCGCCCCGAAGCGCTCTCCCGCGAGACCTTCGAGCGCGCCCGCGCCGACCTCTCCGCGCTCTACTACGACCTCGAACCGCTCGGTGGTGCCAGCTTCAGCCCGCTCGGCAACGTTCTCCGCGACTATGGCCGCGCGCAGCAGTACCAGCAGGCGCCGCTCACCATCCTCCTGCTCGAAATCGCGGCCGTCGCCGTCTTCTACGTCATCCTCGTCTCCATCGTCCTCACCGAGCGCCTCTCCGACGAGGTCGCGCTCCTCCGCAGCCGGGGCGCGACCGTCGCGCAGGTGGGCGTCATCACCCTTGCGGAGGGCCTCATCCTCGGCGCGCCGATCATCCTCGTCGCCCCGCTCGTTGCGGCCGCCGGGACGGCCCTCCTCGGCCTCACGCCGACCTTCGAGCCGGTGAACGGCGGCGCGCTCCTGCCCGTCTCGCTCCCCCCGGAGGCCTTCCTCTACGCGGCCGCCGGCGTCGCCGTCTCCATCGCCGCGCTGCTCGTCCCCGCGCTGCTCGCCGCCCGCTCCTCGGCCGTTGCCCGCCGCCGCGAGCAGGCGCGGCCCGGGAAACCGCTCTTCCAGCGCTACTACCTCGATCTCGTCCTTGCCGGCTTCGCAGCCCTCCTCCTCTGGGAGCTCCGCGAACGCGGGACGGTCTTCCGGCCCTCGCCCACCGGCGGCGTCACCTCCGACCCGCTGCTGCTGCTCTCGCCCGCCATCCTCGCGGCCGCGGCTGCGGCGCTCCTGCTCCGCGTTTACCCCATCGCGACCCGCCTCCTCGCGCGGCTCTTCGCCCGGGAAGCGCCGCCGCCGGTCCAGCTCGGCCTCTGGCAGGTCTCCCGGAGCCCCGGCCACTCTGCCCGGCTCGCGCTCCTCCTCGCCCTCGCGCTCGCGGTGGGCACCTTCGCCGCCAGCTACGCGACCACCGCTTCGGCGACCTTCGAGGAGCGCGCCCGCTTCCAGGCCGGCGCCGGCATCCGGGCCGTCACGACCGGCACCGCCGACCTCGGGCTCGATGGGGCAGCCGCCGACGCAGCCCTCCGCGAACGGACCGGCGTGCCCCTCGCCTCGGCCGTCCTCCGCCTGCCCGCCGCCCCGGCCGCCGCCGGCGCCACCGGCCGCACCTTCCAGGCCCTCGGGCTGAACCCGGACGACGCGCCGTTCCTCCTCTGGTGGCGCGACGACTTCGCGGAGCGCCCTCTGCGCGACCTCATGGCCGACCTCGGTTCACCGGAACCGCTCCGCGGCATCGAGCTCCCCCGCGGCACCGCATCGCTCAGCATCGACGTCCGCGCCTCGTCGACCCCGAACCAGATGACGCTCTGGGCCCGCGTCCGCGACGCGACTGGCTACCACCAGCTCATCGAGTTCGGCACCATCGAACCCGGCGAATGGCGGACGATGACGGCCTCCATCTCGCGCGTCTTCGAAGGTCAGCTCCCCGAGCCGCTCACCCTCGCCGCGCTCGTCATCACCGAGCCTGCGAACCGCTTCAACACGCTCGAACTCACGATTCTCCTCGACAACCTGGCGGCGTCGACCTCGGCCGGCGTCACGACGGTGCTCGACGACTTCGAACGCCCGGACCCCGGCTGGACGCCGCTCCCGTCGCGGCTCAACCTCCCGGACGGATTCGACCTCACCCGCGACGGAGCCGTCTCCGGCCAGGCGGGCCGCATCCGCCGCGCCCCGGGCCAGAGCACCGAACTCTGGGGCCTCGTGCGCGCGCAATCCGCCGTGCCCCTCCCCGTCGTCGCGACCCGCTCCTTCCTCGCCGCCACCGGCCTCTCCGTGGGCGCCGCCGGCACCATCAGCGTCGCCGCCGTGCCCGTTCCCATCCGGGTCGTCGGCGAAGCCGCCGCCTTCCCCACGCTGCCCGCCGCCTCCGGCCCCGGGGTCGTCTTCAACCGCGACCAGCTCCTCTCGTGGCTCGGCCTCGCCGGCTCGTCGAACCAGCCCGTCCTGAACGAAGCGTGGCTCGAACCGCCGCCCGGGGCCGACATCCCGGCCATCGAGCAGGTGCTCCGCAACGACCCGTTCAACTTCGGCCTGGTCACCGACCGCTCCCGCGAACTCGCCCGCCTCGAGCGGAACCCGCTCATCTCCGCGGGCGGCGCCGGCATCCTTTATCTCGCCTTCGGCGCCGTCCTGCTGCTCGTCACCGCGGCGCTCCTCGTCTCGCTCTGGCTCGTCGTCCAGCGCCGCCGGACCGAGTTCGCCGTGCTTCGCTCGCTCGGCCTCTCTCGCGGCGGCGTCGCCCGCATCCTCGCCGTCGAATACGCCTTCGTCGCCGTCGTCGGCGTCGCAGCCGGGACGTGGCTGGGCCGCGGCATCGCCGGGCGCATGCTCTCTTTCCTCGATGTCGACGAAGCCGGCCGGCTCGCCGAACCCTCCTACCTGCTGCGGACCGACTGGCTGCTGGTGGGTGCCAGCCTCGGGGCGGTCGCGCTCGTCTTCGCCGGCTCGCTGATCTTCGCCGCCCGCCTCATCGCCCGCACCTCCGACGCGCAGGCGCTCCGGACCGAATAGCGGCCGTCAATCGCCGGGCAGCACCAGCAGCCCCGCCGCCGGGTCTGGCTGCCCCGCCGCATCCAGCAGGACACCGACGCGGTCGCCCGGCCCGATCGCCTCGCTCGTCCGCTCCCGCGCGGCCAAGAGCGGGGCACCCTCCGCGAACCAGACCGCCGCCTCTCCCGCTGCCGTCGCGAGCACCATCCGCCCCGCCTCGACTCGCTCGACGCGGCCGGTGACGAGCGGCAGCGCCGCCGCCTCGCCGAGCGCTTCGTGCCCCGCGAACGGCCCCGCGGTTGCGCCGCCGGTGCCGCCCTCGCCGACGACGATGGCGCGGATGGCCGCGTTCCGGACTTCGTTCGGCACGCCGATGACCGCCGCCTGCATCCCGGGCCGGATGTCCCCGGGCGCGGCGGGCTCGAGCACCCACACCCGCGTCCCCGGCGGCAGCGCCAGCTCGCTCGCGCCCGTGCCGCCCGAGACGGCGAGCCGGCCGGCCTCGGCGCGCTCGACCGTGAACGCCGCGTAGCCGGCCCCGGCCGGCATCGCCATCGGCCCCGGCTCCGGCGGCGCGCCGCCCCCGCCCGTCTGCCGGGCCGCGATGATGACCGCGACGAGGCAGGCGACCACCCCGGCGGCCGCCGCAACCGGGAGGATGAGCTGCCGGGCCGTCCACGGGCGCTGCGCCAGCGCGGGCTGCTCCATCAGCCGGGGATGGTAGCCGACTGCGCGGCCCTACGCCTCGTCGATCGTGACGCGCGTGATCGCCACTGGCTCGAGCGGCCGGTCCTGCGCCCCCGTCGGCGCCGTCGCGATGGCGTCCAGCACGTCCTCGCCGGAGGTCAGCTGCCCGAAAATCGTGTAGTTCGGCGGCAGCGGGTAGTCCGCGTGCATGATGAAGAACTGGCTGCCGTTCGTGTTCGGGCCGGCGTTCGCCATCGCCATCGTGCCCCGGAGATAGGGCCGGGTGACGGGCTCATCTTCGAACCGGTAGCCCGGCCCGCCCCGCCCCGTGCCCGTCGGGTCGCCGCCCTGGATGACGAACCCCCGGATGACCCGGTGGAAAATCACCCCGTCGTAGAAGCCCTCCCGCGCCAGGAAGACGAAGTTGTTCACCGTCTTCGGCGCCTCGGCCGGGAAGAACTCCACCGTCATCGTGCCGGCCGTCGTCTCGATCGTCGCCCGGTACTGCTTCGCCGGGTCGATCGCCATCGCCGGCGGGTTCGCATACTGTTTCGCCATCGCCGCACCTCCTCGGGTTGATCCCAGCCTACCCCCGGCCCGTCTTACCTGCTCGAACCGGCGCCGCTCCCCTACGGCAGAACCCTGAACTTAGCGGCTGCTCAGGCGATTCCCCGATACCGCTGCTGGCTGGCCGGCCGAACGATCCCCGTAGCAACCAGTCACAGGTTCGGAGCCGCCTCATGCCCGGAGTTTCGTTCGCCGCGCGCGACCGCCTCGTCCTCGGCGTCATCGCCGCCCATGTCCCGGTCGTCATCGCCGTCGCCGTCATCGTCGGCGAGCTTTCGCTCGTCACCGCCGCCCTCGGCAGCCTCGTCATCGCCGGCGGCGCGTGGGCCGCCTATGCCCTCGCCGCGGGCCAGCGCGCCTTCCGCGTCGTCGCCGCCGCCGCCCTGATGGCGATGTCCGGCATGCTCATCGCCGCATCCGGCGGCGAAATCGCCGTCCACTTCCACGTCTTCGTCGTCCTCAGCTTCCTCGTCATCTACTACGACGCGCTCCCGATCCTCGTCGCCGCCGGCGTCATCGCGGTCCACCATCTCGCCGGCAACTACATCTTCCCGAACTACGTCTTCGATTCCGGCGCCTCTCTCCAGACGGTCATCGAGCACGCCGCCTTCGTCGTCCTCCAGACGGCCGTCACCGTCTACGTCGCGGAGCGCGTGCGCCGCTCCACCGCGGCCGTCAGCGCCGCCGCCGACCGCCTCGCCGCGCAGCAGCTGCCGGCGATGCAGGAGGCCTTCGAAGCAGCAGCCCGCGGCGACCTCACTCGCTCGCTCACGTTCGAGGTTTCGCCCGTCAGCGCCTCCGGCTCCGACGAGATCGGCGCGATGGCCGGGGCCTTCAACCGCCTCCAGGAGCAGCTCGCTGCCATCGCCCGCTCGGCCAGCCAGATGAACGCCAGCCTCGCCGGCCTCGTGAAGGACGTCAGCGCCAACGCCCGCCGCGTCCTCGATACCGCCGCGAACGTCGAGAACTCGGCCGCCGACGTCGCCAGCGCCGCCAGCCAGATTGCGCAGGCCTCCGCCGACATCGGCGACCTCACCGCCCGCCTCGCCGACATCGCGGCTGCCGCCGAGGCAAACCTCGGCCGCGCCACCGGCGAAGCCGACCACGTCGCCGGTGCGACCCGCCAGACCGCCCTCACCGCCCGCGAAGCACGCGACGAGATCGCCGCCATCCATCAGCGGCTCGAAGAGGTCGCTGCCCTCGCCCGCGACGTCAACGACGCCACCCGGGGGAGCAGCGACGCCGCCCGCCAGGGCCAGGACGCCGTCCGCCTCGCCGTCACCTCCATGGAGGCGATCGCCGGCGCTGTCGAGCGCGCCGCCGCCACCGTCAACGAACTCGGCGCCTACGGCGAGCAGATCGGCAACATCGTCACGGTCATCGACGAAATCGCCGCACAAACCAACCTCCTCGCCCTCAACGCCGCCATCGAAGCCGCCCGCGCCGGCGAGCAGGGCCGCGGCTTCGCCGTCGTCGCCGAAAACGTCCGCCAGCTCGCCGAGCGCTCCAGCGCCAGCACCCGCGAAATCGCCGACCTCATCGCCCGCATCCAGGAGCGCACCACGGAGGCCGTCTCCGCCATGCAGACCGGCGTCGCCGACGTCCAGCAGGGCCGCGAAGTGACCGCCCGCGTCGATGCTTCGCTCGGCGAAATCATCGCGAACATCGCCCGCACCGGCGACCGCGTCCACGCCATCGTCGAGCAGATCGGCGCGCTCGCCAGCTCTGCCAGCACCGTCGTCGAAGCCGCCGGCTCGCTCGTCGAATCCGCGACTGGCGCCGGGGCCGGTGCTGAGGATATCGCCGCCGCCTCGAAATCCGTGCTCGCCTCCGTCGAACAGGTCGCCCAGAGCTCCTCGGAGACCGCCGCGACCGTCCAGGAACTGAACGCTTCCACGACGACCCTCGGCGACCGCGCAGCCTCGCTCGACCGCGAGTCGGCCGCCCTCCGCGAGCTCGCCGAAGCCCTCGCGAAGAGCGTCGGCGCCTTCCGGGTCGGCAGCGATGCCGCCGCCCGCCCGGCCCCCCTCCCGCAGGCGTTCGACCGCCGTGCGGCCTGAGCCGGGGAGCCTCGCCCAGCGCGCCCTGCTGGCGGCCATCGTCCTCGCGATGATGGCCGCCAGCCTCGCTGCGACCTTCGAATCCGCGGCAGCGCGGGCCGCCGCCGGCGTCTACCGCTTCTTCTGCGGCTGAACTTCGGCCGCGCTCAGACGCGCTGCTCCCGCACGCCCTGCGGGATGAGCGAATCGCTCACGCTCGCCAGCCACTCGCGCACCCACGGCTCCTCCGCCCTGCGGGGCAGCGCACGCAGGATGTCGCGCGTATGCGTCGGTTCGTGGATCGCCACGCCCCAGAGCAGCCCGCCGAACCGCACCCGCGACGGCGGGATGTTCAGCACCTTCCGGTCACCGCCGTACAGGATCTCCTGGTCGAGATGCGCGTCGGTGAACTCCGCCACCGCCCGCAGCAGCCGCTCCCGATGGAGCGCCGCCTCCTCCAGCAGCTCCTCGATTGACCGGTCCCGGCGCGACCGAACCGCGGCCTCGTTCCAGTCGTCGATGTCGAACGGGTTCGGGATCGGCGTATCCGGCAGCGGCGCCTGCTGGCCGACCATCGCCGCCCACCGCGGCACGATCAGGCCGTCGATCGTGCACAGGTGGGCGATGTAATCCTTGACCGTCCAGTGGCTTCCTGGCACGACCGCGCCCAGCTCCTCCGCAGTCAATGACCGGCACAGGTGTGCGAACTGCCGCCGGTGCCGCTCGAATTCGTCGATGACCAGCTGCACCCGGATGTTCATCGGCAAACCTCCACGCCGCCGCACTCTACCGGCCGCACCTCCCCCGCGCCAGTTCGCGAACGGCCGCCCGCCGTGGAACAATTGCCGCCGTGACCCAGCGCCCCGTGCTCTTCCGCAACGCTTCGGTGTTCGATGACGGCGCCCGCACCTTCCGCGCCGGGCTCGATGTCCTCTGCCGTGACGGCCGCATCGAACGCATCGCCCCCGCCGGCTCCGCCGGCGACGTCCCCCCGGACACCCGTGTGGTGGACGCCGGCGGCGCCTTCCTCATCCCCGGCCTCATCGATTGCCACGTCCACCTCACCTCCGCGGGCGACCCGGACGAACTCGGCGCGCTGCGCGCCGAACCCCTCCCCGTCCGCGCGTGGAAGGCGGCCCGCAACGCCGCCGCCACCGTCCGCGCCGGCGTCACCACCGTCCGCGACCTCGGCGCCGCTGACCACCTGAACATCCACCTCGCCCGGGCCGTGGATTCGGGCCTCATCGAAGGCCCGCGCATCCTCGCCGCCGGCTACGGTGTGACGATGACCGGCGGCCACGGCCACGGCTTCATCGCCGTCGAGGCCGACGGCCCGGACGAAGTCCGCAAGCGCGTCCGCGAGCAGCTCCGCGCCGGCGCCGCGGCCATCAAGCTCTTCGCCAGCGGCGGCGTGATGACCCCTGGGGTCGACCCGCGCTCGCCCAGCTTTACGCTCGAAGAGCTCCGCGCCGGCGTCGAAGAGGCGCACAAGGCCTTCCGCGTCGTCGGCGCCCACGCCCAGGCCACCGAAGGCATCAAGAACGCCATCCTCGCGGGCGTCGATTCCATCGAGCACGGCGTCTGGCTTGATGAGGAAGCTATCGACATGATGACTGCCCGCGGGACGTACCTCGTCGCGACCCTGACGGCCCCGTGGCAGATCGCTCACATGGGCGCCGAGGCCGGCGTCCCGCAGTACATGGTCGAAAAAGGCTGGCAGGTGCTCGAATCGCACGAAGCGAGCTTCCGCGCCGCCATCCGGGCCGGCGTCCGCATCGCGATGGGCACCGACCAGGGCACCCCCTTCAACCGGCCCGGCGAAAACGCCCAGGAGCCCGCCCGCATGGTCCGCCTCGGGCTTTCGCCTGCCGCGGCGCTCCTCGCCTCGACTGCCTGGGCGGCCGACCTTCTCCGCCTCGCCGACCGCTCCGGCCGCATCCGCGAAGGCCTCGATGCCGACCTCGTCCTGCTCGCCCGCGACCCGCTCGCCGATATCGCCGCGCTCGCCGACCCGTCAGCGATCCGCGTAGTGCTCGCCCGCGGCAAGATGGTGGTCGAGCGAATTCCCGAAGCGCACCAACCGGAGGCCTCATGAGCCAGCTCCAGAAGATCATCGCCCGCATCCAGCGCCGGGAGGGCCCGGCCATCGGCTTCGGCCGCGTCCCCCGCGAGCAGCCCCGCGCGATGGCGCTCCTCGCGACGGTCCGCGATGCCGCCGCCGCCCGCGCCGCCCTCGATGCCGGCGCCGATGCGGTCCTCTTCCTCGCGGGCAGCGCGGCCCTCGCGGCCGACCAGCTCCGCGGCGTCGCCGGCCCGAAGGTCGCCGCCGGCGTCTCGCTCCCGGTCCTCTCCGTCGCCGACGCCGAGAAGCTCCGCGAGGCCGGCTGCGACTTCGTCGTCAGCCCCCTCGAAACGACCGACTCGGCCGCCGTCGACGTCGAAAAGATGGGCCACCTCGTCGTCGCCAGCGAATCCATCGAAGACAACACCCTCCGCGCGCTCGGCCCGCTCGGCCTCGACGGCCTCTTCGTCCAGCGCGCCCACGGCCCGATGAAGCTCTCCGAGCAGCTGGGCCTCGTCCGGCTGGCCTCCTTTTCGAATACCGGCCTCGTCGTGACCGTCGACCTCGCCTCCTCCGCCGCCGACCTCCGCGTGCTCCGCGATTCCGGCGCCGTCGCCATCGTGGCGCCCGAAGGCGCTTCAGCCGCCGATATCGCCAGCCTCAACGAGCGCCTCCGCGCCGTCCCCGCGCCCCGCAAGGCGCGCTCCGATTCGAACCAGGTCGCGCTCGTCCCCTCCCTCATCGGCGGCCACGACCACGATGAAGAGGACGACGACGGGGACGGCGAGGAGGACTGAGATGCCGCAGGTCGCCGTCGAACGCTCCGGCAGCGTCGCCGTCCTGACCATCACCAACCCGCCCCGCGGGTACATGGACGCCGCGACCGTCGCCGAACTCGACGCCGCAACCGCGGAGCTCGAACGCGACGACGCCGTCCGCGCGGTCGTCATCACCGGCGGCGTCCCCGGCGTCTTCATCCGCCACTACTCGGTCCACGAACTCGAAGCGCTCGCCCGCCAGCTCCGCGAGCGCGGCGTCGCCGTCGACCCTGCCCGGCCGCTGCCGCCGCGCGACATCGACCGCGTCTTCGGCCGCCTCGAGGAGATGCCGAAGCCGGTCATCGCCGCCATCAACGGCTTCGCCATGGGTGGCGGCTTCGAGCTCGCGCTCTGCTGCGACCTGCGCGTCGCCGAGGAAGGCCCCTACGAGCTCGGCCTGCCGGAAGTCCGCCTCGGCATCCTCCCCGGCGCGGGCGGCACCCAGAAGCTCCCCGCGCTCGTCGGCGCCGCCCGCGCGCTGGAGATGACGCTCCGCGGCCGCACCGTCTCGCCCGCCGAAGCCCGCAGCCTCGGCCTCGTCCACGAACTCGTCCCGGCCGGCCGCGCCCGCGACCGCGCGCACGAACTCGCCGCCGAGCTCGCGTCGCTCCCGCCCCGCGCCGTCGGCCATATCAAGCGGCTCGTCCGCGCCTCGGCATCGATGAGCCGCGCCGAGGGCCTCGCCCTCGAACGCACCCTCTTCCTCGACCTCCTCCTCTCCGACGAGGCCCTCGAACGCATGTCGCGCATGAACGCCGATGACCGCGACATCCGCGACGCCTGAAGCGGAACCTGCGGCCATCCGCAGCGCGCTCGCTGGCTGGTACGCCGCCCGCGGCCGCCACACGCTCCCCTGGCGCCGCACCCGCGACCCCTACGCCGTCCTCGTCTCCGAAATCATGCTCCAGCAGACGCAGGTCGAGCGGGTGCTCCCGTACTATGCTGCCTGGCTCGAACGCTGGCCGAGCCACGCCGCGCTCGCCGCTGCCGCGCCAGCCGACGTGATCACCGCGTGGCGCGGCCTCGGCTACAACCGCCGGGCACTCGCCCTCCACGCCGCCGCCCGCCGGGTCGTCGAGGTCCACGGCGGCGAATTCCCGTGGGAGCCGTCCGCGCTCCGCGCCCTCCCCGGCGTCGGCCCGTACACCGCCGCCGCCCTCCGCTGCTTCGTCCGCGATGAACCTGTCCCCGTGCTCGATACCAACATCGCCCGGGTCGTGGCCCGTCTCGCGGCCGGCATCGCGCTCCCCCGAGACCTTTCCCCGAGGCAGCTCGAAGCTGCGGCTGCCGCGCTGCTCCCGGACGCCGGCGCGCGCGACCACAACCTCGCCCTGATGGACCTCGGCGCGCTCGTCTGCACGGCGCGAAACCCCGCCTGCGGCGCATGCCCGCTCGCCGCCGGCTGCCGCTGGCGGCGCGACGGCCAGCCGCCGCCCCGGGCTGCGGCGAAACGCCTGGCGCCCCGGTTCGAGCAGACGGCACGCTACGCCCGCGGCCGCATCATCGACCGCCTCCGCTCCGGCCCTGCCGCCGAGGACGAACTCCGCGCCATGCTCCCGGCGGGCCACCGGCCGCGCCTCGCCGGCTACCTCGCCGCGCTGGAGCGGGACGGGCTCGCCGTGCCGATCGGCAGCGGCGCGTGGGCGCTCCCGCCCGGCTGAGCCGGCCTAGGTGCCTTCCTGCCAGCTCGCCAGGTAGCGCTGCTGCTCCTCGGTCAGGTAGTCGATCTGGATGCCCATCGCGTGCAGCTTCAGCCGCGCGATCTCCTGGTCGACTTCGTGCGGGATTTCGTAGACCTTCTTCTCGAGCTTCTGCGCGTTCTGCGCGATCCACTCCGCCCCGAGCGCCTGGTTCGCGAACGACATGTCCATCACCGCCGCCGGGTGGCCCTCGGCGGCCGCCAGGTTCACGAGCCGGCCTTCGCCCAGCAGGTACAGCCGCCGCCCGTCGAGCAGCCGGTACTCGTCGACCGAGGCGCGGACGGCCCGCTTCCCCTCGCTCATCGCCTGGAGCGCCTTCAGGTTGATTTCGCTATCGAAGTGGCCGCTGTTCGCGAGGATCGCGCCGTCCTTCATCGCCTCCAGGTGCTGCCGGTCGATGACGTTGATGTCGCCCGTGAGCGTGACGAAGATGTCGCCCAGCTTCGCCGCCTCGGCCATCGGCATGACCCGGTAGCCGTCCATCACGGCCTCGAGCGCCTTCACCGGGTCCACCTCGGTCACGATGACCTGCGCGCCCATGCCGCGCGCCCGCGCCGCGACGCCCCGGCCGCACCAGCCGTACCCGGCCACCACGAACGTTTTCCCCGCGAGCAGGATGTTCGTCGCCCGGACGATGCCGTCCACGGTCGACTGGCCGGTCCCGTACCGGTTGTCGAACAGGTGCTTCGTATCCGCCTCGTTCACCGCAACGATGGGGTAGCCGAGCGCGCCGGCCGCTGCCATCGCCCGCAGGCGGATGACGCCCGTCGTCGTCTCCTCCGTGCCGCCGACGACGCCGGCGAGCAGGTCGCGCCGGTCCTTGTGCAGCGTCGCCACCACGTCGGCGCCGTCGTCCATCGTCAGCTGCGGGCCGTGCTCCAGCGCCTGGTGGATGTGCCGGTAGTAGGTCTCGTTGTCTTCGCCGCAGATGGCGAAGACCGGGATGCCGTACTCCTCCACCAGCGCGGCCGCCACGTCGTCCTGCGTCGAAAGCGGGTTGCTCGCGCAAAGCCGCAGCTCGGCCCCCCCGTCGCGGAGCGTGATGGCGAGGTTCGCCGTCTCCGTCGTCACGTGCAGGCAGGCCGTCATGCGGATGCCGCGGAGCGGCTGCTCGCGCTGGAACCGCTCGCGGATCAGCCGCAGCACGGGCATCTCGCGCGCGGCCCATTCGATGCGCCGGACGCCTTCCGGCGCAAGGCGTGGATTGGCGATGTCAGACGGGGTCGACAAACCGGGGACTCCTGGGTCGGTCTCGAAGCGCCCTGCCTAGTCGTGCAGGGTTACGAAGGCTCCATCATACTTCCGGCCCCGGATAGCGGCACGGAGCCGCCGCATCGTCGAGCCGAGGCCGGAGGGATCGCGGCGCGTCGCGCTCGCCTCCACCAGCTGGCACGCCTCGCGATAGCCGAGCCGCGCGTACGCCGCCACCGCCGGCGTGTTCCGGGGGTCGACCGTCAGCACCACATAGTCGCAGCAGTCGAGCAGCGCCTCCGTCACCGCGCTCGTCGCGCTCGTCGCGAGCCCCCGGCCCCGGTACGCCGGGTGGGTGAACACGTTGCCCACCACCGCCACGCCCTCCTGCCGCGAGACGACGTGCGTGCCCGCAATCGCCACCAGCCGCCCTTCCAGCACGACGCCCCGGTAGACACCGCTGTCGATGTGCTCCGGGATGTAGTAGCTCGGCCCGTTCTCGCTCCCGTAGAGCGCGTTGATTTTCCGGATGTCGACGCCGGTCAGATGAACCGTTTCGAAGACCTGCGCCGGCCGGAAGGTATCGCGCGTCACCACCATCCGGGTCATCGGCTGCTGCGTGGCCAGCCGGTACACGCGCTTCAGCACCTCCACGTGCTGCGGCTGGCAGGTCGCGTACGTCTGCGCCGTCCCCGGGTGGATCGACAGCACCGCATGGATCGCGTCCGGGTCGCCCATCACGAAGGTGGCGTCGCCGAGCCCGCCCCGGCTGTGCAGCACGAGCCCGACGCCCGTCGTCCCCCGCGCGAGGAACCAGCGCGTCCGCGCGAACAGCTCCGGCTCCAGCTGGCCGAGGGCGTAGGCGGTATACTCGACCCGCGCCCGGAGCAGCGGCCGGATTTCGTCCGGGTCGCGCAGCTGCCGGACGACGTAATCGAGCCGCCGCGCCGGGATGCCGCCGAGCCGCAGCTCCCGCTCTGCCATCAGTCGCCGACCTCGAAGTGCGTCAGCGCGCGGAATTGCCGGTAGCGCTGCTCCACCTCGTCCCGCTCGAGTGTCAGCAGCCGCGACGGCCCGAACCCTTCCACGCAGAAGGAGGCGACCGTCGACCCGTAGATGATCGCCCTGCGGATCTCCCGCTGGTCGATGACCGGCACCGCATCGAGGTAGCCCATGAAGCCGCCGGCGAAGGCGTCGCCCGCCCCCGTCGGGTCCACCACCTCCTCGAGCGGGTAGCCCGGCGCGACGAAGTAATCCTCGCCGCTGATGTAGGCCGCGCCGTATTCGCCGAGCTTGATGACCACCGCCTTCGTGCCCCCGTCGAGCAGCTTCCGGCCGGCCCGCGCGATGCTGGGCACCCCGGCGAGCTCCCGCGCTTCGCTTTCGTTGATAGACACGACATCGGCCGCCCGGATGGCGTTCATCAGCTCATCCCGCGCGCCGTCGATGAAGAACTTGATGGTGTCCACCATCTTCGTCCGCGCACCCGGCACCATCGCCATCAGCCGCTGCTGGAGCACCGGGTCGCCCGCTGCGGCGAACAGCCCGCTCGAATCCTCCCAGCCGGGCGGCAGCTTCGGCTCCCACGCTGCGTTCACCCCGAGCACCGTATAGAGCGTGTCGCGGCTGTTCATGTCGTAGTGGTAGCGGCCGCCCCAGCGGCTCGTTTCGCCGCCGGGCACCACTTCGAGCCCGGCGAGGTCGATGCCCGGCCGCTCCAGCGCCCGCCGCATTTCGTCCGGGAAGTCCTCGCCGACGGCGGCCAGCAGCCGCACCTCCGTGAAGAGCGAGGCCGCCAGCGCCGCGCACGTCGCCGACCCGCCGAGCGAGCCCTCGCGCCGCTCGAACGGCGTCTCGATTTCGTCGATCGCCACCCACCCGGCGATGAGCAGGCTCACGTCGCCGCCTCCAGCCAGCGACGGAGGATCGGCCCCAGCCGCTCCCGCACCTCCGCGGGGACGGCCGAACGGGGCGCCACGATCGCGGCGTCGAGCGCCGTCGCGCAGGCGCACCCCTCGCGCGGGGGCAGCGCGCCCGTCAGCAGCCGAACGGCCTGCTGGCTCACCGCAACGTTCCGGCGGAGGGTGTCGAACACGGTCGCGGCGTCCACCGCCGCTTCGGTCTCATGCCAGCAATCGTAATCCGTCACGCAGGCCAGCGTCGCGTAGCAGAGCTCCGCCTCCCGCGCGAGCTTCGCCTCCGGCAGCGCGGTCATCCCGATGAGGTCGGCCCCCCAAGCCCGGTGCAGCTCGCTCTCCGCCCGGGTCGAAAACGCCGGCCCCTGCATCACGACGTACGTCCCGCCGTCGTGCACCGTGGCGCCCGCGCCCCGCGCCGCCGCCAGCGCCGCGGCCCGCATCCGCGGGCAGAACGGTTCGCCGAAGCTGATGTGGCCGACCAGGCCGTCGCCGAAGAACGTCGAGGGCCGGCCCCACGTCCGGTCGATGAGCTGCGACGGCACGACGAGGTGTCCCGGCGCGTACACCTCCCGCAGGCTGCCGACCGCCGAGACGGAGAGAACGCGCTCGACGCCGAGCTGCTTCAGCGCCCAGAAGTTCGCGCGCTGCGGCAGTTCGGAAGGCAGCAGCGTGTGGTGCCGCCCGTGCCGCGCGAGGAACGCCACGCGCCGCCCGCCGAGCGTCCCGACCCGGATGCGGTCGCTCGGCGGCCCGAAGGGTGTGGTGATTTCGACCTCCTCGACGTCCTCCAGCCCCGGCATCTCGTAGAAGCCGGAACCGCCGATCACCGCCAGCGGGATCCGTTCGCTCATCGCCGCGCAGCCTCCCGTTCGTCGTGCTCGAGCAGGGCCGCGAGCGCCGCCCGGTAGGGCGGCCGCGCGGTGCCCCGCTCCGTGATGATGCCTGCGATGAGGTCGGCCGGCGTCACGTCGAAGGCCGGGTTCCACGCCTCGATGCCGGCCGGCGCCCAGCGCACGCCGCCGAAGCCGCCGACCTCATCGGCGGCGCGAACCTCGATCGGGATCTCCTCCCCCGAGGCGCAGGCAGGGTCGAAGGTGCTCGTCGGCGCCGCGATGTAGAACGGAACGCCGGCCCGCGCTGCCGCCAGCGCCAGCCCGAGCGTGCCGACCTTGTTCGCCGTGTCGCCGTTCGCCGCGATGCGGTCCGCCCCGGTGATGACCGCCGCCACCTTCCCCGAGACGACGAGCGCTGCCGCTGCCGTATCCGGCAGCAGGACGACCGGGATGCCGGACCGCTGCAGCTCCCACGCCGTCAGCCGCGCCCCCTGCAGCAGCGGCCGCGTCTCCGTGACGTAACACCGTGCGAGCCGCCCTGCGGCGTGCGCCGCCCGCACCACCCCCAGCGCCGTCCCGGCGCCGCCCGTGGCGAGCGTGCCCGTGTTGCAGTGGGTCAGCACGTCGCCTGGGGGCAGTGCGTCGCGGCCGTGCGCAGCGAGCGCCGCGTCCTCGGCCTGCCGCCGCCGGAGGTAGGCCGCACAGAAGGCCCACGCCGCCGTCGCGCGCTCCCGTTCGGGCACGGCGAGCGCAGCATCCCGGCAGGCGGCGGCCCCCGTCGCCAGCTCGACGGCCGTCGGCCGCACCCGCCCGACCCGCTCCGCTGCCGCCCGGAGCGCGGCCTCGGAGGAGTCTGCCTCTGCCGCGATGGCCACGCCCGCCGCACCGCACAGCCCCAGCAGCGGCGCGCCGCGCACCCGCAGCGAACGGATCGCCTCCTCCAGCACGTCGAGGCCGCGTATCTCCAGCCAGCGCTCTTCGTGCGGCAGCCGCGACTGGTCGAGCACCCGCAGCGCCGGCCGTTCGAACCGAATCACGTCGAAGGGCGGCTCCACGCTACGCCTCCGCGAACCGGATGAGCGCATCGACGCGGTAGGCAGCCAGCCGCTCCCGCCCGCCGAGGCCCTCCAGTTCGATGAGGAACCCCATCCCGGCGACCCTCGCGCCCAGCAGCTCGACGAGCTTCGCCGCCGCGAGCGCCGTCCCGCCGGTCGCGAGCACGTCGTCGACGATGAACGCCGCCGTGCCCGGCGCGAGCGCATCCTGGTGGATGTCCAGCCGCGACTCCCCGTATTCGAGCGCGTACTCCACCGTGAGGCGCGCGGCCGGCAGCTTCCCCTCCTTCCGGATGGGCACGAACGGCAGCCCCAGCCGGTCGGCGATGGGCGCGCCGAAGAGGAACCCCCGGCTTTCGATGCCGACGACCGCCCCCGGCGCCGCCGCCCGCGCCCGCTCCGTCAGCCCGTCGAGCGCCGCGCGGAAGGCCGCTGGCTCGCCGAGGAGCGGCGTGATGTCGCGGAACAGGATGCCCTGCCGCGGGAAATCCGGGATGGTGCGGATGTGCCGTTCGAGCTCCACGCCGGGATTGTACGCCAGCCCCGCCAGGCGGCACCCGGGCGGGCCCCGAGGGGCCCGTTCCCCGGCCTTTACCTTCGCTCGCAGCCTGTCCGGCACCTTCACCGGTCCCGGCGCCATGCTCGGAGTGAAGGAGCTCACCTATGGCTGCACCAAACCGCCGCTTCGAAAACGAACGCCACCCCTTCCTGAAAGTCGCCGCCGCGGTCGTCGCCCTCGCGACGTTCGCGTCGATCTGGACCGCCTTCTCCTCCGCCTACGCCTCGGACAGCGCGGCGAACGCCGACCCCGAATCCTTCGTCGCGGTCAGCGCCGTGGACAGCACCGCCCAGCCGCCGGTCACGGCAAACGAGACCCCCGCCGCCGGGTCCGCGACGCCGTCGGCTGTTTCGAGCGCCGGCTCTGCCCCGCCGCCGACGGTCGCGCCGTCTACCGGCGGCCAGCGCGGCAGCTCGATCGCCCCCGTCCAGCGGAGGTCGCGCGGCTCATGACCTCCTGGCGCCTCGGGCTGCTCTCCGGTCTCGCCGCCGTCGCTGCCATCCTGCTGGTTCGGACCTCCGGGGCCAGCGCCGCGGCCCACACCTGGCATGCCCTCCGGGCGGCCGGGTTCGTTGCCTACCTGCTGTTCTGGGTCTCGTGCCTCTCCGGCATGGCCTTCTACCTCCGCATCGCGGTTCCGCGTGTGCGCGCCTCGGTCCTGTTCGAACTGCACCGCGTCACCGGTGTGCTCGCCGCCGCGTTCCTCGCCGGCCACCTCGTGGGCGTCCTCGTCGACCCGTGGATTGATTTCCGCGTCATCGACATCCTCGCCGGGGCGACCGCCTCCTACCGGCCGTTCGCGCTCTTCCTCGGCGCCGTCGGCGCATGGGCCGTCGCCATCGTCGTGGGC